>JAQGJF010001021.1 GCA_028290765.1 Tardiphaga sp. | reverse complement strand
GATCGCCCGGGCAGAATCCGGGCAGGCGCGTGGCAACATGGACGATTTCGACGCCGCCGAGGTCGCGCATGGCATTCAGGAACTGTACGAGCCGCTCGCGGAGGATTCCGGCCTGACCCTCCAGGTCAAGACCGAGCCGGCGCTGTTGCACGGCAACCGCGAATTGATCAGCCAGGCGCTGGCAAACCTGGTCGAGAACGCGATCAAATACGGACAGCCTCAGCCTTCGGCGCAGCCGCTCGGCGCCGATGCGGTAACCGGCACCGGTGCCAGAGACATCCTGATCGAGGCAAAACGCGACGGCGATCGCGTTCATCTCAGTGTCACCGACCACGGCTCTGGAATCCCGGAAGCCGACCGCAAGCATGCGATCGAGCGATTTGTCCGGCTGGAGGCCAGCCGCACCCAGCCAGGATCCGGGTTGGGTCTAAGTCTGGCGTCGGCGGTTGCGACGCTGCATGGCGGCGATCTCACGCTGAGCGACGCGCATCCGGGGCTGCGCGCCACATTGGCCATCCCGGCGGTGTCCGGTGAGGGGCTTGCGGCACAAACGGCGAATGTGCAACACAAGACCGCATGACCTCATCCGCGAAGGACGACGCGGACCGGCATCGTCTGGCCGCGTGCTTTGTGGACGGTCCGCATCTGTCCGCTCCTGTTGAAGCCGAGCAGCGTCTCGAAGGCTGGCTTTCAGACCTCGAGCCGGAGCAGGCGACTGCGTTCCGTGACACTGCCGACCGGTTTGCTCCCGCCAAAGCCATTCTGCTCGGGCTTGCGGAAGCATCACCCTATCTTTTCGATCTGATACGCGCCGATCCCGCACGTGCGATCCGGTTGCTCGGATGCGAGCCGGAATCTCATCTCGCGGCGCTGGTCGAGCAAGTTACCTCCGACGTTGCCGCGGCCGCTAGCGAGGCGGAGGTGATGCAGCAGCTGCGCCGCATGAAATCCGAAGCGGCGCTGCTGATTGCGCTGTGCGATATCGGTGGCGTATGGCCGGTGATGCGGGTGACGCAGGCGCTGACCGATCTCGCCGTCGCCTCGGTTCAATGCGCGCTGCGCTATCTGCTGAGGCAGGAGGCCGCGCGAGGCCGGCTAAAGCCCCCCAGCGTCGAGCGCCCCGAGGAGGGCAGCAGCCTCGTGGTGCTGGCCATGGGCAAGATGGGGGCGGGCGAGCTGAATTATTCCAGCGATATCGACCTCATCGTGTTTTTCGATCTGGCCGCGCCGACGCTGGCACCCGACATCGAACCGCAGCCGTTTTTCGTGCGCGTGACACAGGGCCTGTCGCGGTTGCTGCAACAGCGCACCGGCGACGGCTATGTGTTCCGCGTCGATTTGCGGCTGCGGCCGGATCCGGCATCGACACCGGTGGCGATCTCGACCGCGTCGGCACTGCATTATTACGAGCGGGAAGGCCGGACGTGGGAACGCGCCGCGATGATCAAGGCGCGGCCCTGCGCCGGCGATGCGAAAGCCGGCGAGGTGCTGGTCGCCGAGATCGCGCCCTTTGTCTGGCGCAAGCATCTCGATTTCGCGGCATTGACCGATGTGCATGACATGAAGCGGCAGATGCAGACGTTCCGCGGCCAAAGCGAGATCGCCGTGGAAGGTCATAACGTCAAGGTCGGCCGCGGCGGCATTCGCGAGATCGAATTCTTCGCGCAAACCCAGCAATTGATCGCCGGCGGACGGCATCCCGAATTGCGGGTGCGGCCGACGCTCGAGGCCCTGGATATCCTGGCGTCGAGCAACTGGATCACGTTCGAAGCCCGCGACCAACTGACCGCCGCCTATTTATTCCTGCGGAAGGTCGAGCACCGGCTGCAGATGATCGCCGACGAACAGACCCACACGCTGCCGGAAGATGTCGAGGCGGTGGAGCGGTTCGCGCGCTTTCTCGGCTACGACAGCCGCGCTGCTTTCGCGAAAGAACTGCTGGATCATCTCAATTGCGTGCAGGGACATTACGCCAGGCTGTTCGAGGGCGATCCAACCGGCACCGCGAAACTGCCGGTGGCCGATTACAGCAAGGGTCCGGACGACCCGCGTCTGCTGGAGCACTTCACCAGGCTCGGCTTCAAGAAGCCGGTCATGGTGGCGGAGACGGTGCGGCAATGGACGACCGGCGAATATCGCGCGCTCCGGGTCGACGCGACCCGTCAGGCCTTCGTGGAATTCATCCCCGCATTGATCGAGGGGCTGGCCCATGCCGAGGAACCCGACAACGCGGTGACGGCGTTCGACCGCTTCTTGCAGGCGCTGCAGCGGGGCGGGCGGCTGATCTCGCTGCTCGGCCAGAACCGGGATTTGGTGGCGCTGGTCGCCCTTGTGCTGGGTGCCGCGCCGCGGCTCGGCGACATGCTGGCCCGTCAGCCGCAGATCATGGACGGGCTGATCGACCCGCGTTTCTTTGGTGCCATGCCGGACCAGCGGGAATTATCGCTTCGGTTGGCGGCGACTCTGTCAGAGGCGGATTCGTACGAGGAATTTCTCGACCGGTTGCGTCTGTTCGGCCAGGAAAGCCTGTTCCTGATCGGCGTGCGCATTCTGTCCGGGACGGTCTCAGCGCCGCAGGCCAGCATCGCCTTCGCCGATGTCGCGGAGGGCATCGTCAACACCCTGCATGGCCTGGTGATCGATCAGTTCGCGACCCAGCACGGCCGGATCAAGGGGCAGGAGACCGCCATTCTGGCGATGGGCAAGCTCGGCAGCCGTGAAATGACCGCATCGTCGGATCTCGACCTGATCCTGATCTACGATTTTGACGACGAAAATCCGGATTCCGACGGCGCGCGGTCGCTGCATGGCGCGCAATATTTCGCCCGCTTCACGCAACGGCTGATCAGCGCATTCACCACGCGGACCAATTACGGCGTGCTCTACGAGGTCGACATGCGGCTGCGTCCGTCGGGCCGCGCCGGCCCGGTCGCCTCGCGGCTGGATTCATTCGCGCAATACCAGGACCGTGATGCCTGGACCTGGGAGCACATGGCGCTGACGCGGGCGCGGGTGATCTCGTCGTCGCCGGATTTCCGTCGTCGGATCGAACAGATCATTCGCGAGGTGCTGACGCGCCCGCGCGACGCCGCGGTCATCGCCAGCGACGTCGCCGAGATGCGCCGCGCCATCGCGCTCGAGAAGGGCGAGGACGATATCTGGGACCTGAAATATGCCGCGGGCGGCATGGTCGATATCGAGTTCATCGCCCAGTATCTGCAACTCGTTCACGCCGCCGACCGGCCCGAGATTCTCAGCGTCAATACCCTTGCGGTGCTCGACAATGCGACGCGGCTCGGCGTGTTGCCGCCATCCGCGGCCGAGGTGCTGAGACCGGCGGCGCGGCTCTATCATGACCTGACGCAGATTCTGCGGCTGTGGGTCAGCGGAAAAGTCCGCCCCGAAACCGCGGGCGAGGATCTGCTGCGGGTCATGACGCGGGCTGGCGATGCGCCGGATTTTTCATCGCTGGAAGCGCGGGTGCGGGAAACCCAGACCGAGGTGCGCAGGGTATTCCGAGTGCTGATCGAGGGCGGCGAGGGCTGAGTTCAGTCGATACTCGCATCCATGAAATGGCTGCGCAGCTTTTGCGTCATTGCCGTGAACGCCGGATGGGCCATGATATCCAGCGTCCGGTCCGGCGGCAGCGGAACGTCGTAGATCGCTGCGATTTTTTCCGGGCCAATCGAGCCGTCTTGATGCGACCTCATGAAGTCTCAATTATTGTTCTTGGCGTAAGCTTCGGCCTCTAGTCCCTGCGTTCACGGTTCGCCCATGTGACAAATGATCCATATCCGACCATATGGGCGACCTGCTTCTCGTGACACCGGCGGCGCAAAGCTGCCGTCTTCGCTGATGGCGTGATGCGTTCGCAATGTTGACACGCGACCATCGAGCTATATAACTAACTAGGTACTTATACAAGTTCCAATCCACCGTCGCCGGCTCATCCCTTGTGATGAGCGTCGGGCTGACCACGATCCGCCGCGCGTTCAAGGTTGGGCTATGACTATCAAAATCATTGGGCCTGATGAGGCCGCCAGGCTGGTGGAGAGCGGCGATACGATCCTGATCGGAGGATCGGGCGCCGGGCATTCGGTGCCTGATACGCTGATCGCGGCCATTGCCAAGCGGTTCCTCGCGGAGGGGGCGCCGCGCGATCTCACGACGCTGCATCCAGTCGGCCTCGGCGATCGCGGTACCCGCGGCATCGGCCATCTGGCGCATCCGGGGCTGCTCAAGCGCGTGGTCTGCGGCACGCTGGTGGATTCGCCGCCGGTGGAGCGCATGGCTGCCGCCAACCAGATCGAGGCCTACACCTTGCCTCAGGGCTGCCTGTCGCAGCTTACGCGCGAAATGGCCGCGGGGCGCCCCGGACTGGTTACGCATGTCGGGCTGAAGACGTTTGTCGACCCGCGCCACGGCGGTGGCCGACAGAGCGCGCGTTCCACCGAAGATCTGGTCGAACTGGTCAATGTTGCCGGACGGGAATGCCTGTTGTTCAAGCCGTTCCACGCCAATGTGGCGCTGCTCCGCGGAACGACGGCCGACGAGGACGGCAACGTGACCATGGAACACGAGGCCGTCTTCGGCGAAATGATATCCATGGCCCAGGCGGTGCGGCGTGTCGGCGGCGTTGTCATCGTTCAGGTCAAGCGGACGGCGTTGCGCGGAACCCTGCCTCCGAAACAGGTCAAGATCCCGGGCATGCTGGTCGATTTTGTCGTGGTCGATCCCGGACAGACCCAGACGTTCTTCACCGTGCATGACGGCGCCTATGCCGGCGAAATCAGGATCCCGCTGTCGCAGATCGGAGCGCTCGAATTTTCGCCGCGCAAGGTGATCGCCCGCCGGGCCAGCCTCGAGCTGTTTCCGGGCGCCATCTGCAACCTCGGATCGGGGGTCTCGACCGGGATTGCCTCGATCGCGGCCGAGGAGGGGGCGCTGGATGCGGTCGTCCTGACCAACGAGCAGGGCCTGATCGGCGGCGCGCCCGCGACCGGCAACGAGCCCGGCGCGGCGCGCAACTATCAGGCGATGATCGACCAGCCCTATCAGTTCGATTTTTACGACGGCGGGGGGCTGGAGCTGGCCTTCCTGTCGTTTGCCGAGGTCGATGAGGACTGCAACGTCAATGTCAGCCGGTTCGGCGACAAGATCATCGGGCCGGGCGGCTTCATCAACATCAGCCAGAACGCCCAGACCATTATCTTCAGCGGTACCCTGACGGCCGGCGGCCTCGATATCGGCTGGGTGGACGGCCAGACCCGCATCGCACGCGAAGGGCGTGAGAAGAAATTCGTCAGCAAGGTCCAGCAGGTGACCTACTCCGGTCCGCTTGCCAACGAAAATGGCCAGCGGGCGTTTTACGTCACCGAGAGGGCCGTGTTCCGGCGCAACGGGCAAGGCCGCCTCGAACTGATCGAAATTGCCCCGGGGGTCGATCTGGAGCGCGATGTGCTGGCGCAGATGCAGTTCAAGCCGGCGATAGCGCCCAACCTGAAACGCATGGATCCGCGAATCTTTCTGCCGCAGCCGATGGGACTTGCGGGTATTGTCGCCGGCAACCCGCGGCCGAATCGTTCGGCGCGCATCGCGCGCTTCCTGTCGGGAGAGCCTGTGTGAAAAACCCAATTGTCGCCCTCAAGCCGGGCAAGGCGCCGCCGGCGCGAGCGTCCAAACCGAACCTGGAGCCGGTGCGCGATGCCGAACGCACCAAGCAGGCGATCCTGGATGCGGCCAAGGTCGAGTTTGCCGAAAAGGGCCTCGCCGGGGCCCGGGTAGACGCCATCGCGGAGCAGTCGGGCGCCAACAAGCGCATGCTGTATTATTACTTCGGCTCCAAGGAAGACCTCTATGTCGCCGTTCTGGAAGACGTCTATGGCGCCATGCGTCTTACCGAGAGCCAGCTCGACCTGACGCATCTGGAGCCGATGGCGGCGCTTCAGAAGCTGATCGAGTTCAAGTTCGACTACTATCTCAAACATCCGATCGTGATCCGGATTCTGGCGGGAGAGAACCTGCATGAAGCCAGGTTCCTGAAGCGCTCGAAGCAACTCCGCGACATGCACGTATCGCTGGTCGCCTCGCTTGAGACCGTGCTTGCCGCCGGTCGCAAGATCGGAATCATGAAGGCCGGCATAGACGCCGTCCAGCTCTACATCTCGATCGCGGGACTGAGCTATTTCTACTTCGCCAATGCCGCGACGCTTTCCACGGCTTTCGACCGTGTGCTGATGAACGCGCCGGAGCTGAAGCGGCGACGCGCACATGCCGTCGAGGTCATCCTCGGCTACGTCCGCCCCTGATCTCCTCTCTCTTGTTCACTTTCAAATCGATGCCGGAGGCACTCCATGAAGTTCGGTGACTATCCCAAGGCGGGCTCGCTCGAAGGCATTTCGGGATTTCGAAAATATGTGGCGTCGCTCGGACTCGACATGCCCTGTGACGACATCGTCGCCAGCGGCCCGGAATCGCCGCTGGCCGCGCCGCTCGAATTCGACGGGATGAAGATCGGACATCGGCTCGGCATTCATCCGATGGAGGGATGGGACTGCGAAACCGACGGCCGGCCTTCGGAAAATACCAAGCGACGCTGGCAGCGCTTCGGGCAGAGCGGCGGCAAGCTGATCTGGGGCGGCGAGGCCTGCGCCGTGCGCCCCGACGGCCGGGCCAATCCGAAGCAGCTGATGATGACCGAACAGTCCCAGTCGGACATTGCCGCGTTGCGCGAGAGCGTGGTGAAGGAACACATCGCGGCCACGGGCAGCGACGACGGGCTGGTGATCGGCTTGCAGCTCACCCATTCGGGCCGGTTCTGCAAGCCGAACGACAACACCCGTTTCGAATCGATGATCGCCTATAATCATCCGATCCTCGACCGCAAATTCGGCTATCCGAAGGACCGGCCGGTGATGAGCGACGATGATATCAAGCGCCTGATCGAGGACTACGTCGTGGCGGCGAAGCGCGCGCAGCAATGCGGCTTCGATTTCGTCGATCTGAAAGCCTGCCACGGCTATCTCGGCCACGAGTTTCTCAGCGCGGTCACCCGTCCGGGGCCCTATGGCGGCAGCCTCGAGAACCGCACGCGTTTCCTGAAGGAGATCATCGAAGGCGTGCGCGCCGAAGCGCCGGGACTGAAAATGGGAGTCCGGCTGAGCGCGATCGACACGCTGCCGTTCAAGCCGGATCCGGAGCTTTCGTTGCCCGGGGCGCTGGGGCCGGGCATTCCGGAAGACCATGCGCTGCCGTATCCGCACGGGTTCGGCGCCGATCCCGCCAATCCGCTGCAATACGATCTCACCGAGCCGAAGGCACTGTTCGAGATCCTGCGCTGCCATGGGGTTCGCCTGATCAACGTGACGCTGGCGAGCCCGTACTACAATCCCCACTTCATTCGCCCGGCGCTGTATCCGCCGTCCGACGGCTACGCGCCGCCGGAAGATCCATTTGTCGGCGTCATGCGTCACCTCACCGTGGTCCGCGAGCTGAAGCAGAGCTTTCCCGATTTCTGCCTGATGGGCAGTGGCTATACTTACCTGCAGGAGTTCTTCCCCAACGTCGCGCAGGCCGTGGTCCGGCAGGGATGGGTCGACGTGGTCGGCCTCGGCCGGATGGTGCTGTCGTATCCGGAATTGCCGCTCGATATCCTGCACGGCAGGGGAACCCAGAAGAAGCGGATCTGCCGCACCTTCAGCGACTGCACGACCGCGCCGCGGAACGGTCTCGTTTCCGGATGCTATCCGCTGGATTCGTTCTACAAGAAGTCCCCGGAATTCAAGTCTCTCGCGGCCGTGAAGAAGCCGGCGAAGTCGGCCTGAGCCATGGCGATCGCGAAAAGCGGCCGACGGATTGCGTTGCTCGGCACCGGCATCATGGGCGGGCATATGGCGCGCCGTCTTGCCGAGGCGGGCTTTGCGGTGACGGTGTGGAATCGAACCGTCAGCAAGACGGCGGATCTGATGGCGCTAGGCGTTCGAATTGCGCCGCATCCCTCGACCGCCTGCGATGGCGCGGACGTGGTGCTGGTGATGCTCAGCAATGGCCCGGTGGTCGAACAGGTTCTGTTCTCGGACGACGGCACCGGTCGCAAGCCTGCCGAGGTGATGTCGGCAGGATCCGTGCTGCTCGTCATGAGCTCGATTCCGGTGGCGTTCTGCCAGAGCCAGGCCGTTCGTCTGGCCGAGAAGGGCGTGCATTATGTCGATGCACCGGTGTCGGGCGGCGAGCCCGGCGCGCGCGACGGCACCCTGGCCATTCTGGCCGGCGGCGACTCGACGGTGGTCGAAAGCCTTGCCGATGTGTTTGCGATCCTCGGCCGCGCGACGCGGCTGGGACCGGTCGGTTCCGGCCAGATGACCAAGCTCGCCAATCAGATCATCGTCGGCGGGACCATGGTAGCCGTGGCCGAGGCACTGCACTTCGCCAAACGTGGTGGCGCCGATCCCGCCGCCGTCCGCAACGCGCTGATGGGCGGATTCGCCGAATCCAAAATCCTCAATCTGCATGGCAAGCGGATGGTCGAACGTGATTTCGTTCCGGGTGGTCCGGCCGAATATCAATTGAAGGACATGCGCACGGCGCAAGCGCAGGCCGACGAGTTCGGCATGAGCCTGACACTGCTCAACCGCCTGATCGCCATCTATTCGGATCTGATCGAGAACGAAGGCACCGGACTGGACGCTTCCGCCATCCTGCTGGAAGTCGAACGCCGCGCCAGCCTGGTCGACAGTGAGAGGAAGACGTCGTGACGGGAAAGATCGAGTTCTCGATTGCGGACGGGGTGGGGAAAATCCTGATTACCCGACCGGAGAAGCAGAACGCCATCACGCCGGAGATGGCGCGCGAGTTGCAGCGCGTTTGTCGCGAGGTCGACAGCGATGACCGGATTCGCGTCGCGACCATCGCGGGCGCGGGAGAGCGGGCGTTTTCCGCCGGCAGCGACCTCAATGCGTTAGCCGATCTGACCGACCTGTGGGCGTTCCGTAACCGGATCGAATATGCCGCTGTGGTGCGCGATGTCCGCAAGCCGGTCATCGCCGGCCTGAAAGGCTGGGTTCTGGGTGGCGGCATGGAAATCGCGCTTGCGGCCGATATCCGCATCGCCGGGCACAGCACCCGGATCGGCGGTCCGGAGGTGACGCGCGGCTGGATCGGCGGCGGTGGCGCCTCGCAGATGCTGCCGCGGCTGGTCGGCTACGGCCAAGCCATGCGCATGCTGCTGCTCGGCGATCCGATCGATGCCGAAGCTGCGCTCCGGATCGGTCTGGTCGAAGAGACCGTGCAGGATGCGCAGGTGCTGCCCCGCATCGCCGAACTGGCGGCCCGGATTGCATCGTTCAGTCCGACCGCAACCCAGTCGGTCAAGGCCGCGGTGCGGGCGGCGATGTCGATGCCGCTGGAGGCGGGACTGCGTTACGAGAACGAGATCCACGTGATCTGCATGTCCGACAAGGACCGGATCGAAGGCATCAAGGCGTTCCAGGAAAAGCGGGATGCGAAGTTCTGAACGCAACGTCATGCCCGGGCTTGTCCCGGGCATCCACGTCTTAACAGCATCGCGGTGAGAAAGACGTGGATGGCCGGGACAAGCCCGGCCATGACGCGGAAGTATAACTGCAACCCTTAAACGATCGTCATCCTGACGCTGCCGAGCGGGCCGAATTCCGCGGTGTATTCGCCTTTTTCCAGTTTGACGGGATTGGTGCAGGTCCCCGTGGTGACGACCTGGCCTTTCTTGAGCCCTCCGGCCGGGAGCGGCTGCGCATTGGCGAGCGCAAGCACCGCGAGAAGCGGATCGTTCAGGATGCGTGCGCTGCTGCCGCGCTCTAGCGTCTTGCCGTTATGGGCGAGGGCGATGTCGATGCTGGTCACATCGAAGCCCCTGGAGAAGGCGACTGGCTGTCCCGCGATGAACTCGCCATTGTTCATGCAATCCGCGAGCTTCAGCAGAAGGGCGGAGTCGTCCGGCACGCGGCCGTCCGGGATCTCGAACGCCGCCACGACCTGCGCGATCGCGGCTTCGATCTCATCGCGTGCGTAAGGCGTCGCCCTGGCCGGCAGGTCGGCGCCGAGCACGAACGCGATTTCGCATTCCAACAGTGGCGCGATCATTCCGGACAGTTTCAGCGTTGCGGCATTGGCGTGGACGTAATCGCCGAGCAGCATGCCGGCGACGGCGCGAGAGGATGAAAATTTGTCCTGGTCCGCACGCGTCAGCGCGGTGACTTTCCAGCCGCGGACGTTGCCCGCCGCCAGCGCGGCAAGTTCGGTCTGTACGCTGTACGCGTCCTCGACATCGGCGATGGCGGGCAGGGCCTTCGGATCGAGCAGGCGGGCCTCGCGACGGGCTGCCATCAAGTCACGGGCAAAGGAGGCGTGGGTCATTTGGCGGCTTCCGGAGCGAAGAATTTTTCGTATTTGTCGGCAACGCCGTCCCATTGCTTGGCATCGGCCGGCGGTTCCTTGCGGGAGGTGATATTGGGCCATTCCGGCGCGAATTTAGCGTTGACCTCGAGCCACTTCTCAAGCCCGGGCTCGGTGTCGGCCTTGATGGCGTCGGCGGGACATTCGGGTTCGCAGACGCCGCAATCGATGCATTCGTCGGGATGGATGACGAGCATGTTCTCGCCCTCATAAAAGCAATCGACCGGGCAGACTTCGACGCAGTCCATGTATTTGCAGCGAATGCAGTTCTCGGTAACGACGTAGGTCATCTTGTAGTCTCGCCAATTCCTGGTTGCACGGGTTACGCGGCCGGCCTGGAGAGGCCGGAAAAGCCCATCATCATCTCAAGTTGGCCGTCCAGCATATGGACACCGCTGTGGACCTGATGGCCTCGCGCCCGCGCGGCTAGCAGGAGTGGGGTGTATTCCGGCTTCATGATGACTTCGGCGAACAGGGCGGCGGAGTCCGCGGTCTCCGGTTCGAAGGAAAATCCATCGTCCGGCTTCAGCCCGAGCGCGGTGGCGTTGATGACGATGTCGTGGCCGGCGGCATTGCGCGTGCCGAGCCGGACCTCGCACTCCGAAAACGTAGCCTGCATCTGCTTGATGAGGGCCTCGGCTCGCGATGCCGTGCGGTTGTGAATGGTCAGGGACTTGACGCCGCTATCGGCCAGGGCAAATGCCAACGCGGTGCCGGCGCCTCCGGAACCCGCCATGTAGACGCGTCGTCCCCTGACCTCGTGGCCGGCCGACTTCATCCCCGCGACGAAGCCGCGGCCATCCAGCAACGTTCCGGTGAAGCTGCCGTCGCGCTCCCGGCGCACCGTATTGGCGATGCCGCTGTAGGATCCTTCACGATCGAGCGCGTCGCACAGCTGGCCGGCGCCGGCCTTGTGCGGAGCCGTGACGATAAAGCCGTCGAGATTCCGGATGGACTTCAAGCCCGCCCAGCCCGCGGCCAGATCGTCGCGGCCGATCTGGATGGCGACGCAGGCGGCGTCGATGCCACGGGCGGTGAAATAGTCATTGAAGACCATCGGCACCCGGACATGGGCGATGGGATCGCCGATGATCGCGTACAGACGGGTGGTGCCGGTGATCATTCGAGCTCCTTATCCGGTGTTGAGGCGGCGGCAGATGGGAGTCTGCCGTCGGTTCGCCCGCTATTTTTCGACGAATGCCCGTTCAACCACGAAGTGGCCCGGTTCGCTATGGCTACCCTCCCGGAAGTCGCGCGCGCGCAGGATGGTCACGACATCGCGCAGCATGCTGGGGCTGCCGCATAGCATGACACGATCGTCCTGCACCGACATCGGGCGCAATCCGATATCGTCGAACAGCCGGTTTGAGCTGATGAGATCGGTAATCCGTCCGGTGTTGCGGAACGGCTCGCGCGTCACGGTCGGGTAATAGATCAGCTTGTCGCTGACCAAATCGCCCAAAAATTCGTGGTCCGGCAGATCCTTGGTGATGAGGTCCTGGTAGGCGAGCTCCGCGACATGGCGGCAGCCGTGCACCAGGATCACCTTCTCGTACCGCTCATAGGTCTCGGGATCCTTGATCACGCTGAGGAACGGGGCCAGGCCGGTCCCTGTCGACAGCAGGTACAGGAACCGTCCCGGCAGCAAATTGCCATGGATCAAGGTGCCGGTGGGCTTACTGTTGACGATGATGCTGCTGCCCGGCTCCAGGTGCTGGAGGCGGGAGGTGAGGGGACCATTCGCGACCTTGATCGAGAAGAATTCGAGCTCTTCCTCATGGTTTGCGCTGGCCATGCTGTAGGCGCGCAACAGCGGCCGTCCATCGACCTCGATGCCGATCATCGCAAACTGGCCGTTCTGAAAGCGGAAGCCGGGATTTCGGGTGGTTTTGAAGCTGAATAGCCGGTCGGTCCAGTGACGGACACTCGTGACCTGTTCGTACGATAAATTGCTCATGGCGGGGATTGGTCTTGGGGTGGTTTCAAGGTGAGATCAGCATATAACTAACTAGATACTTAGTCAATATCGCAGGCTTCGAGGCGTCCACCCCGACCCGGCGGGCACGGCAGTTGCCGCGGCCTTTCAGCGGCGGCGGTTGGTTAAATGAGGGCTCGGGCCTTGGAGAGGCGTGCTTCTAAGTGCCGGCAGCGGCTCTCGTTGGCCGGCCGCTACTTCCCGAAGTGCCATGTTGCCTAAATATCGACAATCCGGAGATTCGCGGTGATTTCCCGGTTGACGAATTGACAACCAGTGGTGCGTCCGTATTTTGGAAGTTGGCTTTGGGCAACGATTCATGACATCTGAGCAAATTTCGGAATTTTGTGTGGTTTCGCTGGCCAATGCGCTTCGCATGCCGAAACACACCGTCAGGACCGACACTAAATTCAACCGGCTCGGGCTCGACTCGGCGATGACGATCTACGTCATGATGGAGCTGGAGGAGAAGCTCAGCCTGGAGCTGTCGCCGGATAATTTCTACGATTATCCGACCGTCAACGAATTGTCCCGCTATCTCGCCGAAAAGCACGCGACGCTTTCTTCCCTCTAGATTTTCTCCAGATTTTCTGGCTGTCAGCAGTGTCGTCGAGATGGAGACGTTCTCCTCACTGGTAACGCTCCTCGCTTATCGTGCCGAAACGCAGCCCGATGAGCGCGCCTACGTCTTCCTGTCGGATCGGGGAACGGAAGAGGCAGTCATCAGCTTTCGCCAGCTTCATGATGCCGCGTCCGCACTGGCGAGACGGCTGACAAAAATCACCCAGTCAGGCGATCGCGCCCTTCTGGTGTTTCCGCCCGGCCTCGAATTCATCGTCGCGTTTTTCGGATGCCAGATCGCGCGCGTCATTGCGGTGCCGATGATGGTGCCGCGTCGCCAGAGCGCCCGCGATTCCAGTGCTGCCATTGTGGCGAACTGCGAGCCGGCGGTCGCCCTCACCAGTCCGGCGCTGGCGAACCGCAGCGACCTGCGCGCCCGGTTCCGCAACGACCGCATCCAATGGCTCCCGGTGGATCTGGCGCTCGCCGAGCCCGGCATAGCCGATCTGCCGCTGCCGAATTCGGAAGATATCGCCTTTCTGCAATATACCTCGGGCTCGACCTCGGATCCCAAGGGGGTCGCCGTCAGCCACGCCAATCTGCTGGCCAATCTGGAAATGATCCGGCTGGCGCTCGGCAATACCAGGCAATCGACCTATGTGAACTGGGTGCCGCTCTATCACGACATGGGATTGATCCTGAACGCGCTGCAGACGCTCTATCTTGGCTCGTTGTGCATGTTGATGGCGCCGAATGCCTTCATGCAGCGTCCGCTCAATTGGCTGCGCGCGATCCATCATTATCGTGCGGAAGTCGCCTGCGGCCCGAACTTCAGCTTCGATCTTTGCGTGAGCCGGTATCGAGCTGATCAGATGGACAATATCGATCTCTCCTGCTGGAAAGTCGCGCTGAATGGCGCCGAGCCGGTTCATGCCGAAACGATCCGGAGATTTCGCGACACTTTCGCCGGGCACGGCTTTGATCCCGACGCAATGTTTCCGGCCTATGGCATGGCGGAGGCGACCCTGCTGATCGCCGGTGGCCGCCGCGGCGCGGGCTGCGTGACGCGGATGGTGAGCCAATCGGGTCTGCAGGCGCACGAGGTCCGCGCGCCGGCCGATCCGGCTGACATGCAGACCCTGGTCGGTTGCGGCCGTGCGCTGGTCAATGAGCGGATCGCGATCGTGGAGCCGGACAGCGGCGAACTGCTTTCCTCCGATCGGGTCGGTGAAATCTGGGTCCATGGACCGAACGTCGCCCGCAATTATTGGCGAAACGAGGAGGCGACGAGAACCGGCCTCCATGCCGCGATCGCTGGCGCCGATGAGGATGCAAGCTGGCTTCGGACCGGGGATCTCGGCTTTCTCGATGCCGACGGCGAGTTGTTCATCACCGGCCGGATCAAGGACCTCATCATCGTCCGCGGCAACAACCATTATCCGCAGGATATCGAGGCCACCGTGCAGGCGCTGCATCCGGCGCTACGCCAGAATGGCGGCGCTGCGTTCTCGGTGCCCGACGATCGGGAAGAGGAAACCCTGGTCATCGTTCAGGAGATCGAACGCACCGAGCGAAACCGGATCGATGCGGCGGAAATCGTCGGCCTGATCCGGGAAGCGGTGTCGGACCAGCATGAGCTCTTCGCGCGTCACATCGTGTTGATTCGTCCCGGCAGCCTGCCGAAGACCACAAGCGGAAAGATCCAGCGCAGCCTGACCCGCAAGCTCTGGGCCGAAAACCGCCTCAACGTTCTGGCCGGCCCGGCGGCGTAATCAGAAATCGATTTTGGCGTCCTTGCCGAGCCGGATGCTGGCGGCAATGCCGTCTTCCATCTTGCGGGCAATTTTCGCGCGGTAGTGAATGACGTCGGCGAAATTGGCCGGATCGCGCGTAAGGGCATTGTCGACCCGGAAGTCGATAAAATTGCCTCGCGCCCGGCGTTCGACGAGGCGTTTCAAGGCCCCGGCGCAGGCCTCGTTTTCCGCGGCCGCGACACTCCCCGGCTGCGGGACCAAGGTGCGAAACGTCGGCGGCATGACCAGCACCAGTGGGGCGTCGGCGGGAAGTTTCTCGAGCGCGGTACCAAGGCGCATGATGAACGGGAAAGCATCGTCTGCCTTGCCGGCTACGGTCGGCACCATCTCCCTCGGGATGTCCGTGTCGCGGAACTCGCCGGGTGGCCAAATCTCTTCATAGTCGACATGGCCGTCAGGATTCTCGCGTGTCCGCGAGCCGAGACCGATCATGATCCGTTGGGCGACATGTTCGAGCGCGCGCCAGGAAAACAGGCGGGCGGCATAGTCGGGCGCACTGCCGTCATAGAGCCAGAACGGAAACGCTTCGCGCAGCGCCGGCAGCGGGGCGCGGGCGCACCAGGGCATATTGGTGACGACGACCAGCGCGCCGATGCGGGAATGCTGCCGGATGTAGAAATCCAGCGTGGCGAGCTGCTCGCGCGGATCGAAGCCGTAGGCCGTCAGCTTGACGAAACGCATGCCGGCCTTCTGCGAGAGTTGAGTTGGGCTGAGTGGTATGGCGGTGGAATCGCCGATCACCGCCGCATCGAACTGCAGGTCGCGGGCGCGGCTGGCGTTCGCGATGCGCGGGTTGGCATCGCTGACTCCCTTGATGCCGAGCAGTCCGAATCGGCCGCTGTCGTAGGGATCGACCGCGATCATGACCGCGAATATCAGCGCAGCGCAGAGCGCAAGCGTGCCGAGACAGGCCGCCAGACAGCGGCCCCAGGCCGATGCGTCGTCAGAACCTGAAATAGACGAACTCATAGACGTCGCGGTCTCCCAGTTCGATCAGCAGAGCCAGCAGCACGATTCCAAGAAAGGCGGCGAGCAGGGGTCTCGGCTTGCGGGTCAGCAGGGCGACGAGATCTTGGCTCGCAGGCAGCAGGAAGGCCACCAGCATGGCGGCAACCAGCGGCGTCAACTGCCGAACCCGGTCGAACTCCGGTGCGATGGCCAGCCCCTGAAACAGATGCCAAGCCCCCTCCAGCGTTGCCGCGCGAAAAATTACCCCGGTGAGCAGCACCAGCATCACCGTCAGTGCCCAGCCGAGCAGCATTGGCAGCTTCGGGCAGTAGCGGCGCCAGAGCGAGCAGATCACCAGCGCGCCGCCATGCAGGGTGCCCCACACCACGAAAGTCCAGTTCGCGCCGTGCCACAGCCCGCACAGTGCCATCGTGATCAGCATCGCGCCGAAATATTGCAGGAGGCGAAAGCGCCGATGCACGATGCGGGCATGGGCGAGCGGGTGGAAGACGTAGTCGCGCAGGAACAGCATCAGGGTCATGTGCCAGCGCTGCCAGAAATCCTGGATGTTGACCGAGCGATAGGGTGCGTCGAAATTGAACGGCAGCCGAACGCCGAACAAAAGACCGACCCCGATCGCGATGTCCGAATAGCCGGCGAAGTCGAACAGGATCTGGAAACCGAAACCGACCGCGAGCCAGGATTGTCCGGCGGGCACCGGACCGAGTTCGGCCTGCGCGTAGATCGGATCGAGCATCCGCCCGATCCGGTCGCCGAGCATGATCTTTTCGATCAGACCGATCCCGATGAAGACGAGGCCGACGCAGAACTGACGCTGCCAGCCGGGCGCATAGACCTCGCGGCCGAACTGATCGATGACCTGCGACCAGCGCGCCAGCGGGCCGGCGATGGCCTGCGGAAAAAACGAGATGTAGAGCGCGTAGCGGCCGAGCGGGTAGGGCGGCGCCTTTCCGCGCCGCAGGTCGACCAGGTACATGATGTGGTGAAAGGTGAAGAA
>JAQGJF010001019.1 GCA_028290765.1 Tardiphaga sp. | reverse complement strand
GGCGCGATCTATGGCCTGATGTGCGTCGGCCTCGGACTGATCTTCGGCGTCATGCGCGTGATCAATTTCGCCCAGGGCGACTTCATGATGCTCGGCATGTATGCCGCTTATTATCTGTTCCTCTCGGCCGGCATCCAGGCCGGATTCGGCAATGTGGTCGGCCCTTATGTGGCGATCCTTCTCTCCGGCCCGCTGTTGTTCCTGTTCGGCTACTGGATCCACAAGCTCTTGATTTCGCGCGTCACCGGGCAGCGCACCGCGCAGCTCGAAGGCGACGGCCATTTCGCCCAGCTGATCCTGACGCTCGGCGTCGCGCTGGTGCTGCAGAATGGCGGCCTGATCGTGTTCGGCTCGGTGCTGGCATCGATCCGCACGCCGCTGTCCTCCAGTGCCTGGGAGATCGGTCCGCTGTGGGGTGACATGGTCAGCATCTTCGTCAACAAGGCGCGCGGCATCGCCGCGCTGATCTCGGTCGCCGCCATGCTCGGCCTAGCCGCCCTGATCACCCGCACCCGGATGGGCAAGGCGTTGCGTGCCGCCGCCGACAATCCGGTGGCCGCCACCTATATGGGCATCGACATCGATCGCTCGCACCGCCTTGCCTTCGGGCTCGGCACCGCGGTGACCGCGGTCGCCGGTGGATTGCTCGCTACCAATTATCCGTTCCACCCCTATATCGGCATCGACTACGTCATCGTGATGTATGCCGGCGTCGTGCTCGGCGGCATGGGCTCGATCACCGGCGCTTTCTGGGGCGGCATGACCATTGGCCTCGTCCAGCAGCTCTCGACGCTGGTGCTGCCGACGCAGCTGCAGAACGCCGCCATCTTCGTGGTTTTCCTGCTGATCATTTTCCTGCGTCCTCAAGGCTTCTTCGGCCGCATGGTGGAGCGAACTTGATGCCGATGCTGCTCCGCTCCCTCGCCCCGACCTTGATCGCCGCCGCGGTCTATGCCTGCCTCGCGCTGTTCGTCACCAATTCCTATTACCAGCTGATGCTGACGCTGGTTCTGGTGTGGGCAAGTTTCGGCCTGTCGTGGAATCTGCTGTCCGGCTATACCGGCCTGATCTCGTTCGGTCACGCCGCCTTTTTCGGGCTCGGCGCCTATACCACCGCACTCGGCCAGATCTATTTCGACATCACGCCCTGGCTGTTGATTCCCGCCGCGGCGGTGGTCGGCGGCGTCGCCGGATTGCTGGTCGGCTTTCCGACCTTCCGCCTGCGCGGTCATTATTTCGCGCTGGCGATGCTGGCCTATCCGTTGGCGCTGCTCTACGTGTTCGAATGGCTCGGCTATCAGGAGCTGACGCTGCCGATCAAGCGCGAAACGCCGCTGGCCTATATGCAGTTCTCCGATCCGCGGCTCTACACGCTGGTCGCGCTCGCCATGCTGCTGGGCATCGTGGCGATTACCCGCGCGGTCGAACGATCGCGGTTTGGCATGGCGCTATTGGCCATCAAGCAGAACGAGGCTGCCGCGGAAGCCGCCGGTATCGATACGCTCCGATGGAAGTTGCGTTCGATCGCGCTGTCCGGGGCGATCGCCGGTGCGGTCGGCGCGTTCTATGCCGTGGTGCTGCTGGTGGTGACGCCGCCGTCGGTGTTCGGCATGCTGGTCTCGGCGCAGGCGCTGACGGTGTCGATGTTCGGCGGTGTCGGCAGCGTCTGGGGCCCGTTGATCGGCGCGGTGGTGCTGATCCCGGTATCGGAAATCCTGCACGCCGAACTCGGTGCCCGGATTCCCGGAATTCAGGGCGTGATCTTTGGCGGAGCCATCATCTCTGTGATACTCGTCGCCCCGGAAGGCGTGTTCTGGAAAGTGCGTGATTATCTGAGGCGGCGGCGCGCGGCCACGCAGGTGCCCCCCGCCGCCGCCGAACTGCCGGAACACGTCATCCCGTTTGTCCCGGCCCAGACCAGGACGATCGAGCGATCCGAGCGACAGCAAGCCGGCAAGGTGCTGCTGTCTGTGAAGAACCTGTCGAAATCGTTCGGCGGTCTGAAAGCCGTGCAGAATGTCGGCTTCGACATCCGTGAAGGCATGATCCTCGGTATCATCGGTCCGAATGGGGCGGGCAAGACCACGCTGTTCAATCTGCTCAATGGCTTTACGGTTCCGAACTCGGGCGAGGTCCTGCTCGACGGCCGCAACATGATCGGGCGCAAGCCTCATGAACTCTGCAAGGCCGGCGTCGGCCGTACCTTCCAGATCATGCGGCCGTTCCCGCGTATGTCGGTGCGCGACAATGTGCGGGTCGGATCCTATGTGCAGGCAGCCAGCGAAGCGGAAGCTCGCCGTCTCGCCGATGACGCGATCGAGCGGGTTGGGTTGAGCGCCATCGCCGACAAGGTCGCCGCCGAACTGACCACCAAGGAACTGCGCCTGATGGAGCTCGCCCGCGCGCTCGCCGGCAAGCCGCGCTTGCTGCTGCTCGACGAAACCCTGGCGGGGCTCGGTCATGGCGAGGCCGATGAGGTGGTGGCCGTGGTGCAGCGGCTGGCGCGGGAAGGCGTCACCATCGCCATCATCGAACACACCATGCAGTCGATGGTGCGGCTGGTCGATCGCTTCGTGGTGCTCGACCACGGTGCGGTGCTGGCCGACGGCCATCCCGCCGACGTCACCCGCGACCCGCGGGTGATCGAGGCGTATCTGGGAAAGAAATGGGTGACCCGTGCTCAGGCTTGAAGGGATCTGCGCCGGCTATTCGGCAGTGCCGGTTCTCAAGGGCGTCTCGCTGTCGGTCGAGGCCGGTCAGTTCGTCGCCATCGTCGGCCCCAACGGCGCCGGCAAGACGACACTGTTCAAGACCATCTCCGGCATCGTGGCGCCCAGTTCCGGATCGATCCTGTTCGAGGGCGTCGACCTGCTGAAAATCCCGGCTGCGGCCCGGCCGCATCTCGGCATCGCCCATGTGCCGGAAGGCCGCCAGGTGTTTCCGTCGCTCTCGGTGATGGAGAATCTGGAAATGGGGGCGTTCACCGAGGCCGGGCGCAAAAGCTGGAAACGCAACATCGAATATATCTTCACGCTGCTGCCGGTGCTGGCGGAACGCCGCGACCAGTTTGCCGGCACGTTGTCCGGCGGCGAGCAGCAGATGGTGGCGATCGGGCGCGGCCTGGCTTCGGCGCCAAAACTGTTGATGCTCGACGAGCCATCGATGGGGCTGGCGCCCGCCATTGCCGATTTCATCTTTGAAAAGCTGATCGAGATCCGTGCCGAGTCGAAGCTGACGATCCTGCTGGTCGAGCAGCGCGTCGCCGAAGCGTTGGAATCCGCCGACCGCGGCTATGTGCTCGAGGCCGGCCGCGTCGTGCTCGAAGGCAACAATGCGACGCTGCGTGCCGATGACCGGGTACGGCAGGCCTATCTCGGAATGTGAACGAGCCCGCGGCAATAGCGGGCCAAATGGAGGATACAAGATGTCGAGCGACAAGATGAAGACCAGGTTTCCGATGACGCGACGTGCGTTGGTTTCCGGCGCCGCGGCGATGGGTCTGGCGGGCGTCGCCCGCGCCCAGGCGCCGGCCGACGTCAAGGTCGGCCTGATCGTTCCGCTGTCGGGTCTCTACGCCCGCCCGGGTGCGGTGATGAAGATGGGCG
>JAQGJF010000991.1 GCA_028290765.1 Tardiphaga sp. | reverse complement strand
TCATCGGCGAGGTGCGCGAGCCCATTCCTGCCAAGCCGGGCCAGCTTGAGCGTACGACTGCGAATATCGCCGCAACGGCACCGTCAATCTGTTCGTCTTCCTCGACGCTCACCGTCCCTGGCGCCGGGTGAAGGTCACCGACCGGCGCACCAACCAAGACTTCGCCGAGTGCATGCGCGAGTTGGTCGATATCGACTATCCCGACGCCCCGCTCGTCCGGGTGGTGATGGACAACCTCTCCACCCACTCAGCCGGGGCGCTTTACGACGCCTTCCCCGCAAAGGAGGCTCGCCGGGTGCTGAAGCGGCTTCAGTTCCACCACACCCCTAAACACGCCAGCTGGCTAAATATGGTGGAAATCGAAATCGGCGTCCTGCGCAGCCAATGCCTCGACCGCCGCATCGACGACAAGGAAACGATCCTCGCCGAGGTCGCCGCTTGGCAACAGCGGCGCAACGCTGAAGGCGCTCAGATCCAGTGGATGTTCACTACCGAGAAGGCTCGCGAAAAACTCCGCAAAGCCTATCCCGTCAAGGAGTCATAATCTCTGTGGAACGGTACTAGGTCGTCTCCGCGATTTGACGTCGCAAGAAAGCACACGCTTTCGTCCCGCGAATCACCCCGCCAATCAATCCGGTTCTCACGCCGGTCTTGTTTCTTTGCGCGCCCGATTTGCGCGGCCCGGCAATCGCTCGGCTTGAACATCTCGTCGGCCGGAACGCGCCATTGCATTTGTAACTCTTTGGCGCCGCGCTGAAATCATCGTGCAATCGGCCTGTCCGATCTTTATGACGCGCGCCTCCCGTGGGCGAACGCGCATGACAACAGCCGAAGATGGCCGAGCCGATGGGAATCCCTCCGGTTCCAAAGCCATCCGGTTCCGGAGGTTCCCCTGATGCAATCCATAAGCTCGATCTCCCGCATCGACCCGTTCGCAGACGACGTGCTTGCAGATCCGTATCCGGCTTTCGCGGAACTGCGCGATGCGGGTCCTGCCGTCTGGCTGGAGCGCCATCGCATCTGGGCCTGCGCGCGCTACGCCGAGGTCCATGCCGGCTTGCGCGACTGGGAAACGTTCAGCTCGGCGGCCGGCACCGGCATCGACGATCTTCGTCACGGCGAGGCCTGGCGACCGCCAAGCCTTATTGCGGAAGTCGATCCGCCGATGCACGAGCGCAGCCGCGCCGTCATGAAGCGTGCGCTGTCGGCCAAGGCGATGGCCGGCATGCGGGAAAGCTTCAAAGAGGCCGCGGAGTCGCTGGCCGACGACCTGATCGCCCGCGGTCGCATCGACGCGGTCAAGGACATGGCCGAGGCTTATCCGTTGAGCGTGTTTCCGCAAGCCATCGGGCTCGGCCCTGACGGTCTCGGCAATCTCGTGGCCTATGGCGATATGGTGTTCAACGCCATCGGGCCGCGCAACGCGCGATTCCAGGAGGCGATGGCCGAAGCTGCGAAGGTCATTCCCTGGATCACCGCGCGGTGCGCGCGTGAGGCGCTGTCCGCCTCGAGCATGGGGGCGGTGATTTGGGGGGCAGTCGACAGCGGCGAGATGACCGCCGAGCAAGCGCCGCTGCTGGTGCGGTCGCTGCTTTCCGCCGGCCTCACCACGATCGCGGCGATCGGAAACGCCATCCACGCATTTGCGACGCATCCGGAGCAATGGCAGGCGCTGCGCGCCAACCCGTCGTTGATCCGGACCACGTTCGACGAAATCCTGCGCTGGGAGGCGCCGGTCCAGATGTTCTTCCGCACGACGACCAGGGCGATCGAGTTCGATGGCGTCATGGTGCCGCCGGATGCAAAGGTCCTGATGATGACGGCGTCCGCCAATCGCGATCCGCGCAAATGGGACGATCCGGACACATTCGACATCAACCGCAAATTGTCCGGTCATGTCGCTTTCGGAACTGGAATTCACGCCTGCGTCGGCCAGATACTCGCGCGTTTGGAGTTGGAGATGATCCTCACGGCGATTGCCTCTCGGGTACAGCGCATCGAGATCGCAGCCGAACCGCGGCGCAAACTCAACAACACTGTCAGGCAATTCGCGAGCCTTCCCGTCGAGCTGATCGCCGCGTGAGCGTCCACGAACTGCGACTTGTTCGCGGATGGCAATGGTTGATGAGGTTCCCCGTCCCAGCCTGACGGCCCGCCGGAACATCCCAACAGCTTGGGCGTTGCCCGCGCGTGGATATGGGAGCCGGACCATGCGCAGCTCAACAGCCTATCTCGCGGGAGCGGGAACCCCGGCGCAGCCGTCGGCGCCCTCGATCAGGGATCCGCTGGTGCCGGTGCCCTATCTCGCCGCGGCCCAACGGCGTCCAGCGGCCCGGTCGTCGTCTCGCCCGCGCCGCCGAGCGAAACCGGCAATTCGCTGAAAAGATTCCGGCAAAGAAAAAGGTCTGAGCGGCGACCGCTCAGACCCTCCAAATCATCAACCGTAAAGCGTCAGACCTTGACCAATGGTCAAACCTTGACCAGCGGTCCCCGCGACACCGGGCCCTTCGACCCGCCACCACCGTTGGGACCACCCGATTTCGGCTTGCGCGGCGCGGTGCGCTTGCGCGTGCCGGGCAGCTTCTCCGGCTTCGGCGTGACCGGCCCTTCGAGATATTCGAAGCCGATCTTTTCGCCATCCGGCTCGAGGCTCGCCTCGTCCTTGACCAGCACCACGCGAACGTGGCCGCCGCCCTTGAGCTTGCCGAACAGCACTTCATCGGCCAGCGGCTTCTTGATGTGCTCCTGGATCACGCGGGCCATCGGCCGCGCACCCATCTGCTCGTCATAGCCGTGCTGGACCAGCCAGGCCTTGGCGGTTTCCGACAGCTCGATGGTGACGTCACGGTCGGCGAGCTGCGCCTCAAGTTGCAGCACGAACTTCTCGACCACAATGCCGATCACGTCGGCATTGAGATGCGCGAACGAGACGATGGCGTCGAGCCGGTTGCGGAACTCGGGCGCGAACTGGCGGTTGATCGCCTCGTGATCGTCGCCTTCCCGCTTGTTGCGCGTGAAGCCAAAGGCCTGCCGCGCCAGATCAGCGGCACCGGCATTGGTGGTCATGATCAGGATCACGTTGCGGAAGTTGACCTGCTTGCCGTTGTGATCGGTCAGCCGTCCGTGGTCCATGATCTGCAGCAGCACGTTGTAGAGATCCGGATGGGCCTTTTCGATTTCGTCCAATAGCACCACGCAATGCGGATGCTGGTCGACGCCATCGGTGAGCAGGCCGCCCT
>JAQGJF010000988.1 GCA_028290765.1 Tardiphaga sp. | reverse complement strand
CCCCTGCGCGAAGACGCCGCTCTGCTGGCGCGGCTGGCGGAGCCCGCCCACGACAACACCGGTATCGTTCACGACCACAACGAACCCGGCAGCCGCGGCGGCTTCTCGCTTTACGTGCCGGAATATTACACGCCCGACCGCGCCTGGCCGCTGGTCATGGCGCTGCATGGCGGCAGCGGCAACGGCCGCGGCTTCCTGTGGAGCTGGCTGCGCGATGCGCGCAGCCGCGGCGCCATCGTGATCGCTCCGACCGCGACCGGCAGAACATGGGCGTTGATGGGCGACGATACCGACACGCCGAACCTGATGCGCATTCTGGAGATCGCACGGTCGCGCTGGAACATCGATCCAAAACGGCTGCTGCTGACCGGTATGAGCGACGGCGGCACCTTTTGTTACGTCACCGGCCTCGAGAGCACCTCGCCCTTCACCCATCTCGCCCCGGTCGCCGCCACCTTCCATCCCTTGATGGCCAGCGTAGCCGACGCCGAAAGGTTGCGCGGGCTGCCGGTGTATCTGGTGCATGGCCGACTCGACTGGATGTTTCCGGTGCAAGTGGCGCGGCAGGCGCAGCAAGCCTTGTCGGTGGCCGGCGCCGCCGTGACCTATCGGGAGCTCGACGATCTCAGCCACACCTATCCGCGCGAAATCAACGCCGCGATACTGGACTGGCTGCAAGGTTGAAGTAAACGCACCTTGAGATAGTCTCGATCCGATCGATGCATCCGCCGGAACAGATCGAGAGGCATGCCATGCACCATCCACCCCGCAGCAGCTACGCCATCATGACGCTCGCCACCGCCGCCGCACTCCTGCTCTGCGGACCCCGCGCACGCGCAGCACCTGTCACGGCCTGTACCGCGCTCAACATCTGCTATTGCATCAACCCGGACAACAAGGCCGCCATCGATGCCAATGTGGCCCGCGTTCGCCAGGTCCTTGCGGACGAGAGAAGCCGCGGCAAGACCATCGGCTATCTGAGCATTCCGCTCTCGACGGCGGGCGGCAGCTTCTTCGGCGTCAATCGCGACGTGGCGCAACAATCCAAGGAGAGCGTCGAGAAGCGGTTTGGCGCACAGTCGCTCTATCTGCTCAATCCCGGCGCGGAAGGAAACCTGCCGGCGGGGGCCTCGGGGGCCGACTACATGTTGATGTGGACCACGATCCTGGAGGGCAGCCGCGGCCTCGGCGAAGATTTCGATTTCTTCTACTTCACTGGGCCGAAGGAATTTTCGCGTTTCTTCGCGCTCACCGGCGAAGCTGATTTCGTCGCACTGGACGGCTATTTCGACCGTCGCCTGGCCTCCGATCCCGACTTCAAGAAGGCAGTGGACCAAGGAAAGGTGACCAAACCGTCGTTCCGCACCTATTACGGTCTCAAGGCCTCCGTCACCTTCAGCTACGGTTCGCATGACGAATGGAATATCGCCCGGCTGCTGAATGAAAGACGGCGGGGCGCCAATGATTTCGGCATCGCCGGTCAGCTGCCGATCCTGTTCGACGGGCAGGCGGTCAACCCATCGAACTATGAGGCGCCGGTTTCAGGCGGCGATGTCGGACGCTGCATCAATTGAAAGGAAACAAGTAACGAATGGAAGGCTCCTCATTCGCCCGCTCTATCCCTCAATGAATGCCGACGCCCAGCAGACGTTCGACCAGGGCGCGGTCGGATCGCAGCTCGGTCGAGAGACCCTGCCAGGCTTGCCGGCCTCGCTCGAGGACCAGCACGCGGTCGGCGAAGTCCAGGGCGCGTTCGATCTGCTGCTCCACCAGAACGACCGTCACTTCTCCCGACCCAGCCAGAGCGGAAATCATGACCATGAGCTCGTCGCAGATCACCGGAGCCAGGCCTTCGAGCGGCTCATCGAGCAGCAGGATCGACGGCTTGCCGAGCAGCGTTCGCGCCATCGACAGCATCTGCTGCTCGCCGCCCGACAGCTGCAGGCCAAGGTGACGTCGCCGCTCGCCCAGCCGCGGAAACATCTCATAGGCTTCCGCCAGCGCCGAACGGGGACGCCCCTTCAGGCCGGTCGAGAGGTTCTCCTCGACAGTCAGCGATCGGAATATCCCCCTGGTCTGCGGCACATAGCCGACGCCCCGCAACGAACGGGATGACGGCCGCAGCTCCGCCAGATCGTTGCCGTCGATCCTGATCTGCCCGCGATGGCGGGTGGAAAGTCCCATCAGGGTCGCGAGCAGGGTGGTCTTTCCCATGCCGTTGCGGCCGAGGATCGCAAGCCGGTCCCCGGCCGGCACACGGAAGGAAATGTCGGCGATGATCTGCGTCGGCCCATAGCCGGCGCTCAGGCTTTCGACGTCAAGCCGGGCGGCGGGCATCGGCATAGCTCCCGAGATAGGCGCGGCGGACTTCATCGTCGGCGGTGACGGCCGCGGGCGTGCCTTCAAAAATCAGCTCACCATTGGCCAGCACCAGCACCCGCTTCGCGAAACGAAACACCAGGTCCATGTCGTGCTCGATCATCAGAACCGCGATGTCCGGCGGCAGGCGATCGATGGCCGCCAGGATCTTCGGCGCTTCGTCATGGGGCACGCCCGCGGCCGGCTCGTCGAGCAGGAGGACCTTCGGATGCAGCGCAAGTCCGATGGCCATTTCCAGCAGCCGCTGCTGGCCATAGGCCAATTGCGATACCGGCAACTCCGCCAGATGGCCGATGCCGAGTGTTTGCAGCAGATCCTGCCACTCCGAGCGCACATCGGATGCATGTGCGGCCACCGAAAAGAACCGGCGTGTCATCCGCTTGCGCTGCATGATTGCCAGCGCGACGTTCTCCGCCGCGGTCAGGCTGGCGAACAGCCGCGTGATCTGAAAGGTACGCACCAGGCCGCGCTGCGCGCGGCGGGCGATCGGAAAGGTGGTGATATCCTCGCCGGCGAAAATCACCTGTCCGCCGCTCGGCGGCAGGTCGCCGGAGATCACATTGACGAGGGTGGTCTTGCCGGCGCCGTTCGGGCCGATCAGCGCCACGCGGTCGCCGCTCGAAAGATTGAAGGAGACGTTGCGGTTGACGTGAAGGCCGCCGAACGACTTCGACAGATCGCGAACTTCAAGCAGCGTGCTCACGGCCGTTCTCCCCGCGACCGCAGCTTCGACCACGCCACCAGGGCCCCATGGGACAGTCCTCGCGGCGCGAATACCACAATGACGACGAGCAGCAGGCCGACCATCGTCATCCAATGGAACGGATTGGTGGCGGAAACGATATGCTCGAAGATCTGGAACAGCACCGCGCCGGTCAGGGCGCCCCACAGGCTGCCGGCGCCGCCGAGCACGAGCATCACCAGCGCCTCGGCCGAACGTTCGAAGCCGACGCTGTCCAGCCCGACAACCCCGGTGGTGATCGCGGTAAGCGCGCCGCCGACGCCGGCCACCGCGCCCGAGACGCCGTACATGATGACGAGGCGCGGATATACCGAAGCTCCGATCATCCGCGCGCGCAGATCGTCATCCTTGATGCCGCGGCAAAGCAGGCCGAACGGCGAGCGGACAAACCTGATCAGGAGCGCGAACACGATTCCGAGGACGACGGCGGAAAACACATAGGCGGTTCGGCTGTACATGTCGAAAGCGAAGGTTCCGAACACGCGCCCTGGAACGATGCCGGAGAGCCCGTCGCTGCCCCCGGTGAGAAACGAAAGCTTGTTCGACAGCGCGCCGACGAGTTGGCCGATGGCGATGGAAATGACCAGCTGCGGCAGCCCGCGAAACCGCGTGATCAAGGCGCCGGAGACGAGGCCGACCAAAGTGCCGGCGATGATCCCGACAAAGAGCAGGACGATCGGATCGGCGATCCCGGCCAGACACGCATTGCCCACGACATAGGCGCTGACGCCGAACAGGGCGGCTTGCCCCAGCGTCGCCACGCCGCAATACCCGGTGACGAGATCGAGCGAGAGCACCAGCAACGCGATGCTGATCAGCCGGGTCAGGAACGCCAGATCGTCCGGAAACAACAGGTACCCGACCGCGCCGAGCACGGCGACCACCAACAGGCCGGCAAGCTCCGGTGCGAAAGGAAGTTTTGCCGTCGCCATGACCGGAATGGGTATGGACTTCGACTCGGCCATCTCAGTGGGCCCGCCCAAGCAGGCCGTTGGGAAACAAAGAGACGATCAGGATGACGGCGAGATAGAAAAAAAATTCGCCATATTCGGGCGCGAGATACTTGCCGGTAGTGTCCGCCAGTCCGAGCAGCAGCGACGCCGACAAGGCGCCGGGGATCGAACCGGCGCCGCCGACCGACACCACCACCAGAAACGTGACCATGTAGCGCAGCGCATAGAACGGTTCGATTGGGAGCAGTTCGGCGCCGATGATTCCGCCGAATGCGGCGAGACCGACCGCCAGGGCGAACGTCGCAAAATAGAGAATTTCGGTCCGGATCCCGAGCGCCTCCGCCATGTCGCTGTCGTCGACCGCGGCGCGAAGCCGGACACCGAATTCGGTGCGATCGAGCAGAACCCACAGCGCCAGCGCCGTGACGACGCCACATCCGATTACGAACACACGATGGGTCGAAACCATGCGGAAACCGATATCGAGCGGGCCGCTGAGCATCTGTGGTAGCGGGATCGATTTGAGGGTCGGTCCAAAGATGAAATTCACCACACCGATGATGAAGAAGGTGATTCCGATCGTCAGCAGCAGCTGGGTCAGGGCATCCGACTTCCGGTAGATGCGGCGATACAGCAGGACCTCGAACGGAATGGAAATTGCGATGGTCCCGACCACGGCGAACAGGATCGCCACCGCATAATTCATCCCCATGGCGCGCAGCGCGTAGGAAGCGAGATATCCGCCGATCATGGCGAACGCGCCATGCGCCAGATTCACGACCCGCATCAGTCCCATCATGATCGACAGGCCGATCGAGATCGTGAAAAGCACCATGCCGTAAGCGACGGCATCGACGCCGATGCTCAATATGGTTCGCAACGTCTCATCCTATCGCGGCGGCACCGGAGCGGACGCCGGGTTTTGATTCGGCGCCGCGCACATTCGTGGAATCCCGGCAGCCCCTGAGGGTCTTGCGATCGGCTTCGCAAGACCCGTGCCAGTTCAGTTCTTGCTCAGCGCCCAATCCGGCTGCGCCTCGAAGGTCTGCAGTTCCTTGTTCACCAGCTTGCCGTCCTGCTTCGACACTTCGCGCAAATACACGTTCTGCCGGATGTGCCTGGTGTCGGGATCGATCGAGACCGGTCCGCGCGGGCTCACCCATTTCATGCCCTTGACGGCGGCGACCGCCTTTTCGGGATCGCGCTGACCGCCGGTGGCTTCGATCATCTTGTAGATGAGGCGTGCGCCGTCATAGGCCGCGACCGACGTCATGGTCACTTCGTCGAGCTTGCCGCCGTTCTTGACGATCTGGGCGAGGAACGCCTTGTTCTCCGGCGAATCATGGGAAACCGCGTAGTGATAGGTCGACAGGATGCCGATGCCGCTGTCTCCGATGTTCGGAAGATCGGGCTCGGTGACGACGTCGCCGGTGGACATCAGTTTCACCCCGGCGGCTTTCAATCCGTTGTCGATATAGGCCTTGACGAAACCGAGGGTCGGCGGACCTGCCGGCAGGAACGTGAAGATGGTGTCGGCGCCGGAGTCCTTGATCCGTTGCATGATCGGACTGAAATCCGTGGTGTTGAGCGGCATCCGGATCGCCTCGGTGATGGTGCCGCCGTCGGCCTCGAACGTCTTCTTGAAGGCGGTTTCCGCATCGACGCCGGGGCCGTAATCGCTGACCGCGATGGCGACCTTCTTTGAGCCGTTCTTGCTGGCGACCTTCGCCGCCGGCACGGTGTTCTGCCACATCGTGAAGGATGTGCGCACGATGTAGGGGCTCTTCTCGACGATCGCGGAGGTCGCCGCATTCAGCACGATCATCGGCGTCTTGGATTCTTCCAGCAGCGGTGCCACCGCCATGGCGTCCGGCGTGAAATAGAGGCCGGCGAGATATTGCACCTTGTCCTTGACCAGCAGTTCCTGGGCCAGCGCCTTGGACTTGGCCGGATTCGGCGACTCCTCGTCGCGGTAGATGAACTCGATCTCATGGTCGCCGACCTTCTTGCCGTGCTCGGCAACCCAGGCGTCGATCCCCATCTTGAAGTTCTGGCCGAACAGCGCGTAGGGCCCGGACATGGTCCCGATCACGCCGACCTTGATGACATCCGCCGACGCGGCCGTGCTCATCAGGCCGAACGCGGCCAGAACGGAAAATAGTTTAACTCGCTTGCTCATCGCCATCCTCTCTTGCCCTCTTGCGCCATTGCATCAGGCCGTTACGCGCAGGTTTCGTGTCAAAAGTGTCGTGTCAAAACATCTCGAAATATTCGCGCTGTTCCCATTCGGTGACTTCCGCCTGGAAACGGTCGATTTCGGCATTCTTGATGTGGACGTAGTAGTCGACCAGTTCCGCGCCCATCGCGTTGCGGAAGAACGGATCTTCCTGAAGCGCGAACACCGCTTCGCGCAACGATTTCGGCAGCGGGCTTGCGTCGGTCTCGTAGGGCGTATCGGCGGAAGGGCCGGGATCGAGCAAGCGGTCGACGCCGTCGAGGCCGGACAGGATCTGCGATGCCATATAGAGATAGGGATTCGCGGCCGGCTCGCCGACCCGGTTCTCGACCCGTGTCGCCGGATCGCCCGGACCGCCGAGCACGCGGATCATGACGCCGCGGTTGTCGCTTCCCCAGATCGCGCGATCCGGCGCCAGCGAATAGGACCGGTAGCGCTTGTAGCCGTTGATGGTCGGCGTCGTGAACACGGTGGCGGCGCGCGCATGTTTGAGCAGGCCGGCAAGATAGCTCTTGCCCAGCGGCGACAGCGTTTCGCCCGGCCCCTTCGCCATGAAGGCGTTTTCACCGCTGCCATGGGAGATCAGCGACTGGTGCAGATGCCAGCCCGACGACTGAACGTTGGGAATGCGCGGCCGGCACATGAAGGTCGCGTGATAGCCATGACGATGCGCGATCTGCTTCACGGCACTGCGGAACAGCACCATCGTGTCGGCGGGCACCAGACCGACCGTCGGCTGAAAGGTGAACTCGGTCTGGCTCGGGCCGTATTCGACTTCCATCGACCGCAGCGGAAGGCCGAGCGCCATGACATCGCGACGGATGAGTTCGAGCACCGGCTCCATCTGGTCGTAGCGCTGTTCGGTCAGATATTGGTAGCCGTGGGAGAGCAGGCTGACGTCCGGCGGTTCGCCGGGCTGCCCGGCATGCGCCGGCTGCATTTTCGGATCGTTGACCTTGAAGACGTGGAATTCAACTTCGAGGCCGGCCATGAAATCGTAGCCACGCTGCGCGAGCTTGGCCAGCACCGACTTGTAGAATCCGCGGGTGGCGAACGGCACCGGCCGGCCGTCGGCAAAATACAGGTCGCACAATAGCCAGCCCGTGGCCGGCGCCCATGGCAGGATTTTGAACGTGGTGGGATCCGGCACCATGAGAACGTCGGCGGCGCCCTGCATCTCCTTCATGCCGAAGCCGCCGCCGGCGGTGAACACCGGGAATACCGTGCGGTGCGACGTATCCTTGGCCAGCATCGTCGTGGTGATCGAGCAGCCGCTTTCCAGCGACCGCAACGCTTCGCCGGCGATCAGCGTCTTGCCGCGCAACAGACCGTGCTGATCTGGAAACGACAGCCGGATGGTTTCGAGCTTGTTGTCTTCGGCAACGCGCCGCAGACGGACCGCCGCCTCGTGTTGTTCATCGGACCAGAGGCCGTGTTTCCTGACAAAACTCAAAGCGGTCACTCGGCGGCCGTGAGGTGGGAGTGCTTTTGCGCAATCTCGGCCGGCACCGGCGCGGCCCAGGGCGCTCCCCTCCTGCGCTTGACGTCGACCTCCATCCAGTAGGTCTCCCAGCCCCTGGTGGGACCGATGCCATCCATCGTCGCCGGACCCTGAATGCTGCGCGCATGCGCCTGGTCGAGAAACATGAACGGCTTGCCGCCGGACGCCACCTTCTCGATTTCCTGGCGCAGCAACCGGCGATATTGAATGATCGCCTTGTCTGATTGGCCGAGATGTTCGCGGGTGCGGTCCTGGATCGGGCCCATCGACTCGACCGCCCACTGGTCATGGACGTTGATGTCGACGCCCATGCCGGTATAGGTCTCGGTGGCCTGCTCGTGCGGATCGAAACCGTAATCGTTCGACTTGTTCTTCCGCGACCGGTACTCGGGAAGCTCATAGAGCTCGAGACGCTGCTCGCGCATTTTCTGTTTATCGACGGGCGTCGTGTAGCTGGTGAAGATCGCATACCAGTAGCAATTCTCGTCATCCACCGGCGCATGCCACTGCGTGATCGTCATTTCGGTGCTCATCGGAATGACGAAGGCATGGGGAAACAGCTGATTGGTGACGCGAACATGGGTGCGTTCGTCGTCGATCTGGCGTAGCGCGATCAGCCGCAGGCCATATTCAGTCTGCTCGACATTGATGATCGGGCGATCGTATTCGCGGAGGATCTTCGTCATCGGCATGTCGCTGTCGGCCGACGCGCCGCGGAATTGCTTGCCATAGGCGGCGGCGGGATCGTCGTCTTCGAAAAACCGATGCAGGAATGACGCGTGCGCGGGATCGATACCGACCTCCAGCGCCTGCAGCCAGTTGCATCCGATCAGGCCCTTGAATGCAAAGGTGTAGGCATCCGGCGCGGCGAAGCAATCGATCTCGGGGAACGCCGGCGGCTCGCCCTCGCCGAGATAGGCCCACAAAATGCCGCCCTTTGCGACGACAGGATAAGCGCGCTGCTTGATGTTCTTGCACAGCGATGACCCGGCCGGCTCGGCGGGCGTTTCCAGGCATTGACCTTCGACGTCGAAAAGCCAGCCGTGAAACGCGCAGCGCAGGCCGCCGTTTTCCAGCCGGCCAAAGGCCAGGTCGGCGCCGCGATGCGGACAGTCGCGGTCGATCAGTCCGTAACGGCCGCTCTGGTCGCGGAACAGCACGAAGTTCTCGCCGAGCAGCTTGACCGGCTTGATCGGCCGCTCGCCTTCGAGTTCGTCGATGAGCGCCGCGGGCTGCCAATACATCCGCATCAGCTTGCCGGCGGGAGCGTTGGGGCCGATCCGGGTGATCAGATCGTTTTGCTGTTGGCTCATCATGGCGAAGTTCTCCTTCAAGTCTCGATGGAATCGCTGCCGCGGCTCAGCGCTGAAATACCACTTTGCCGCCCACCAACGTCATTTCGGCCTTGATATCCTTGATCTGGTCTTCCGGCACGCTCATCAAATCCGCGGACAGCACCACCAGATCGGCCAGCTTTCCGGGCTCCAGCGTGCCCTTGCGCGCTTCGTCAAACATGTATCGGGACGCCGCACTTGTATAGAGCCGCAGCGCCTGATCGCGGCTGATCGCCTCCGACGCACCGTAAACGTTGCCGTTCGGATCCTTCCGCGTGACCATGATGTACATGTTGAGGAACGGATTGATGGGATTGACCGAGAAATCGGTGCCGGCCCCGAGGCTGTCGAGGCCCATCTTTTCGATCAATGTCCTGGTCGGGACTGCGCGATCCGCCGTTGCCTTGCCCAGAAAGCGTTCGACGGTGGCTGCCTTGTCCCACATGAACACGTTCTGGAAGTCGACACGAACCCCCAGCCGGCGCGCGCGCTCCATCTGCTCCGGCTGGATCAGGCTGGCGTGGATCAAAATGAACCGCCGGTCGCGGATCGATTTCTCCTTGTCGGCGGCTTCGAACGCATCGAGCACCTGATCGATACCCAGGTCGCCGACGACGTGAACGCCGACCCGCCAGTTGAAGCGATTGCAGATCGAGACCAGTTGCTTCAACCGCTCCGGGGTCTGCTGGGCGATGCCGTGATAATCATCATGTGAATCCGGATAGACATCCCGCATCAGCGCGGTTTTCAGCGTCATGCCGCCATCGTAGAGGATCTTGATGCCGCCCAATTTCAGCCAGTCGTCGCCAAAGCCCGACGATGCGCCGTTGCCACCGATGATCGCCTCCCACGCCGACATCTCCGCCGGCGGCTCGGGGCGAAACATGACGCCGACGCGCAGCGTGGCGTCTCCTGAAAGAGCGATCTTCTGCAGCGTCCGGATGTCGCGCGCGGCCGTTGCCCCCTCGACGACGCTGGTAATGCCATGGCTGTTCAGAACGCCCTCGGCGATCTTGAACTGGCGAACCTCGTCGTCTTCGGTCCAGGGCGGCACCGCCTTTTCAACCCGGTCGATGGCCGTCTCGACCAGCAC
>JAQGJF010000986.1 GCA_028290765.1 Tardiphaga sp. | reverse complement strand
CGTCGCCGCGCTGATCGAGGCCGGCGCCATCGTGCCGGTGCTCGATCGCGCCTTCGAGTTCGAACAATTGCCGGAAGCGCTGACCTACCTCGAAGCCGGCCGGGCGCGGGGCAAGATCGTGCTGATGGTGCGGTAGCGGTAGCTACCCCTGAATTGGCGGAGTGAGGGTAATGTTTATGCTACCCAAGCCCGAGGAGACGAGAGATGGCAAAAACCAAGAGCTTCAGGGAGCTGGTTCAGCACCAGGTCAAGGGCGACAAGAAGTTTGCCGAGGCGCTTCTGCGCGAAGGCGTTGATGCAATGCTCAGCGGCGATGTTGACACCGGCAAGACGATTCTGCGCGACTATATCAAGGCGACGGTGGGCTTTGAGAAGCTTGGCGCGGCGACTGGCGCGCCGCCCAAAAGCCTGATCCGCATGTTTGGTCCGCGCGGCAATCCGCAGGCAAAGAACTTGTTCAGTGTGCTCGGCTATTTGCAGAAGCGGGCGGGCATGCGGTTGCACGTGGCGGGATAGTCGAAGCAGATCCACCGCGTTCACTCGCCCTCCAGCACGATGGCATGGACATGCCGGCCATAGTCCGGCTCGCAGCGATGGACCGAGCGCCGGTAGCTGTAGAAGCGCTGGTCGGCATAGGTATCGATGCCGATATCGTCGATCATCGGGATGCCGGCATTTTCGAGCCGCATCCGGATGAAGCCGCCGAGGTCGAACATCGAATGGTCGCTGCGCGACGCCGGAATGAAGAAGCGCCCGTTTTCGGCATCCGCCTCGATGAAACGCTCGACGAATTCGCTGCCGACTTCATAGCTTGGCTGCCGGATCAGCGGGCCGATGGCGGCGACCATGTTGCCACGGTCGGCGCCGAGTTTTTCCATCTCGCGGATGGTGGATTCCAGAACGCCGGTCAGCGCGCCTTTCCAGCCGGCATGGGCGGCGCCGATCACCCGCGCTGCGGGATCGGCGAACAGGATCGGCCCGCAATCGGCCGCGGTGACGCCGATCGAAAGGCCTTCGACGCGGGTGACGATCGCATCGACGCGGGGCCGCGACGCGGCATCCCATGGCGCGTCGGCCACGGCGACGTCAGGCGAATGTATCTGGAACGCGGTGAGGAAACGATCGGGCACCACGCCCATCGCCGCCGCCATGCGCCGGCGGTTTTCCGCGACGTGGGTTTGATCGTCGTTCGAGCCGACGCCGCCGTTGAGGCCGGCATAGATTCCATCGGAGACGCCGCCCTCGCGGCTGAAGAACTGGTGACGCAGGCCAGGCACGGCCGAAAGCAACGGCGAAGCCAGCGTCATGAAGGACGGTCCTCGGCGGCGCGCTGTTCGTCGTCGGAGAGCCCGACCAGCGTCTGGAGGCGGGGATTGGAGATGCCGATCGCCTTGAACATCGATCCCATGCCGCTGCGCCCGCCGCCGATCAGGCGCTTGAGCGCCTCGGAAATGTCCTCGGAAACCTCGTGGGTCGCCTTGGTCATCAGCGTCACGGCGCGGGTCTCGATGCCGAGGCGCTTGAGAAACTCGCCCTGCGACACCGGGCCGTGCACGCGGGCGCCGATGTCTTCGGCGGCCTGCGCCAAAGCCTGGAAATCGACATGGGCGGTGACATCGGCCAGGCCGGGATTTTTCAGGGGGTCGGCAAAACTGTGGCGGGCGATCGCCTGAAACGTGTCGCCGGCGTCGCTGCGCAAATGGCCATAATCGATGATGAGCGCGGCACCGCCGCTGTCGCGGACCCGGGTGGCGATCTTCATGATCTCGGCGTCCGGGCGCCATTCGAACACGGCGCCGACCGGCGCCTCGCGTACCAGAGGCGGCAGCAAAACTTCAAAACGCAGCATCGGCTCGGCGGCGGCGCCGAAGGCCAGCTTGCCGTTGCCGTCGATCTCGACCACGCGCTCGTGCCAGCCGGTCGCGCGCTACACCACCTGGTGAACCGGCAGAACGTCGAAATACTCGTTGGCCAGAATGATAGAAGGGCCACGCGGGATCTCGTCGATGCTGGCGTGCCACTCGACGTTGCGCACGCCGGACAGCGCGGCCTTCTGCTTCTCGAGCAGCATCGGATTGATTTCGACCAGATGCACGCTGAGCGCCTGATAGAGCGGCGGCAGCACCCGAAGCGCGCGCAACGCGTCCACCATCATGGTGCCGCGGCCGGGTCCGAGTTCGATCAACTGGATTTGCGGCGGCGAGCCCATCGCCTTCCACACCGAGGCGGCCCACAGGCCCAGGAGTTCGCCGAACATCTGGCTGACCTCGGGCGCGGTAATGAAATCGCCCTCGCGGCCCAGCGGATCGCGCGACACGTAATAGCCGTGGGTCGGATGGGTCAGGCACAGCTGCATGTAGCGCCAGACCGGCATCGGCCCGGCGGTCTTGATCAGCCTTTTGATGTCGGACAGCAGCGGCGAAACTTCGCCGGGCTCGTGCGCAAGGTCAGACGTTGGCATTGTTCAGATCCCGGCTCACATTCTGGCTCGGATCCCGACTCGGCGGGCCACGCCGCCATGCCACCACAATGATGATGAGTCCCGCAATTATCATCGGCACCGACAGCAGCATGCCCATGGTCAATCCGCCCCACAGGAAGCCGAGTTGCGGGTCGGGCTCGCGGAAAAACTCGCCGACGATACGCGCCAATCCGTAGAACGTCATGAAGCTGCCGAGAATCAGGCCCGGCCGCTTCAGCGCGCCGGCCCGGATCATCAGCGCCAGCAGCAC
>JAQGJF010000983.1 GCA_028290765.1 Tardiphaga sp. | reverse complement strand
ACCTTCGCGGCGGTCCCGTTCCTGGTTTTCGCGGCACCCTTCATCATCATGCGCAACACGCTGCGCGGCCGTCGGATCGAGCGCCGCCGCTTCGAATTCGTGATGATGGCGACGGTGCTCGCCGGGTCGCCACGCGCGCAAAACCATGCAGAAGCCGCAAAACGGGTGGCATATTCTGGTTTGATTCGCGCGATATTCCCCAGTGTCCCACCCGCCATGACCCGGATTCGATGACCCTGCTTTCGTCAGCCCAGAACGGTACGCGTCGATGGCGCCAATCGCGCCGCAGCCACCTCTTGCCCATCATCCTGTCGGGCGCGATCGCGACCGCTGCGGTGGCGCTGGTGGCGTATTTGCTGTGGCCGACCTTCGGATCGGGTGCCTCGAAGGATCCCGGGCGATTGCCGGTCAGCGTCGGCACCACGCTGTTCAATGTGCCGGCCCACGCCTTCCGCGTGAAGGTCCAGAAGCACTCCGGTCCGCAGGAACGCGTCGATCTCGGTTTCCTGTATCCCTCGCTCGAAGCCCCGGATGGACCGAAACGCCTCAGCGCCGATACGGTCGAAGAAGCCGTTCAGCCGATCGATCGGCTGTTTCTCTCGATCGCGGCGCATCACGACGTGCTGGCGCCGGAGATTCGCCTGCGCACGATCTATCCGCGCTACCTCGGCCCGGCGTCGCCGCCGCAGCCGGACGGCCTGACCGTGCGTGCGTTCCGCGACGGCTCGCCCTACGCCAATGAAGACCTGTTTTTCGCCGAGACGCCCGGCATCGCCGCCCGCTGCACGCGCGACGCGGCCACGCCCGGCATGTGCCTGGCTGAGCGCCGCATCGGCGGCGCCGATCTGACGTTTCGTTTCCCGCGCGCCTGGATGGCGCAATGGCGCGACGTCGCGGATGCGATGGATCGGCTGACCGCGCAGCTCGGCAGCCCGAGAGGCTAGTTACGGCGCCTCCTTGGCCGGCAGGATCGGCACCGGCAGCGGCGCGAATTCGACCGATTGCGAATCGCCGCCGAAAAAAGCCGGATCTAGCAATCCGCCGCCCGAGGGATCTCCGCCCGGTTCGACCCCGCGGCGAGCGCTGGCGCCATCCGGCACTGGCTCGCCATCGCCGGAGCCGAACTGCTCGGCTCGACCGCCCTGCGGATTCCCTTTCATGATTTCCACCCGGGCGCTCTCGACCTTGCGCGCCAGTGCGGCGGAATAAGGCACCCGATAGGCCCGCGGCACGGCACTGGGCAAATTGGCCTCGTCGAGTTCCTCGATCCAAAGGTGCACCCCACCCGGCTCATTGAGGGCAAGATTGGGCTCCACGCTGCGCGCCCACAGCAGCTGGAAGCGCGGCGGGAGCGGTGGCCGCGCCGACCAGCCGAGCAGACCTTCGGTCCGAAAGAAGACGACCACATAGAACGCACTTGTCAGCACGATCGCAGCGGCCTTGACCGGCCAGACCAGCCGCGCCCGCGTGACGGCCAGCAGCAGCAACAGCCCGAGCAGCGCATAGCCGAACGACAGCATGAGAATTTCGGTTTGCAGGCTCATTTCGGGTTTATCTCGATGCTGCGCGGCCGACGCAGTGTCTGCAGCAGCGACTTCTCGTTGCGGTTGACCTCGATGACCGCCCCGCTCTGGTCCAGCACGAAGCGGACCGCGGTCTTTTCGGTGCCGCCATGGTCGACCTCGACCGTGTCGTAATGCACGACCTGAACGGTGGGATTGAGCTTCTCGACCTTGACCGAGATCGGCACCGGCTTTCCGGTCAACGCCGCGAAATGATAGATGTTGACGGTGTATTCGCCGGCCACGATGCCGCGGATGCTGACGATTTCCTGTCGGATCGGCGACGACACCTTGCGTCCATTGACCATGATGAAGTCATTGAGCCCGCCGCGATCGTCGCGATCGAGCACCATGAATCCGGACTCGCGGCGCCGGTACCAGACCATATTGCCGATCGGGTCCTGCACGAACAGGTCGATGTCATCCGGGTGATTGTCCGGCCAGCTTACGGTGACGAGCAGTTCGAGCTTGGTGTCGATCTTGCCCTCGCTGTCCTTCGGCGTAATGGCCAGCAACGCGATGAAGAACAGGAAGGCGAGCACCTGAAGCGCCTTGAACAGCATTACGCCCAGCGGATCGAACGCTGGCTCCTGCGCGGCGAAATCGAATTCGTCGATCACCCTCGCCGCTCCGATTCACGGTCGAGAATCGGCACCACATGAACGTCGATCAGTCCGACGGCGAAGGCAAACAGCTTCGCCGTCGCGTCCTCGAGGAGATAATACTGAATCCTGGTCAGGATCGAACCGGCCAAGCCGGCGAGTGTCGTGTACATGGCGACCGCCATGCCGTCGCTCATCAGGCTCATCGAGGCCTTGATGGACCCCCGGTCGCCGGCGTCGAGGCCGGCAATCGGCGCCAGCATGATGATGAAACCGATCACGGTGCCGATCAGACCGAGCTTCATCAGCGTGTCGCCGGCGAAGGCGCCGAATGCGTTCGAGCCGCGCAGCTCGCCGGCAAAACGCCGCAGCAGCAGCGTCTGATCGAGACGCCGTCCGCCCTGCAGCCCGGATTTGACCGCGAGATCCCGGATATGTTCCGCGACGAGGCCTTTCGGCAGAGCGCCTGCGCCGTCGACCGTCACCACCTGATCGACGACCACAATGCTCTGACCGCCACGCCCGAACAGTTGCGCGGTGCGGCGGGCCGCGTCGCCTTCGCGCGACACCATCACGGTTCGCCACAGGCAATGCAGCGACGCGCCGAAATACAGCAGCACGATGATCGAGGAGATATAGGTCCGGTCGGCGGCGATCATCTGCCTGACCAGACCGAACCGCCACAGCAGGACGAACGCGAACAGGCAGAACCCGGTAAAGATCATCCAATGCAGCAGCGGCGCGCGATCGGCAGCGTCAATCCAACGTCGTTTCACGGCATCGTCCCCTGGCCGCGGAACCACACCGGCATGAATCGCAGCCGGCCCCCGCCGGGTGCAGTCTACGGCCGGCAGATCCCGGCCATAGGGCATGGCGCCTGGAAAGCGTTGGGCAATTTGCCCGACATCGCGGGGAAACCCTTGCCAAGCGGCGTCCGGCTCATCTTAGATGAGGGCTTCTCAGCGCGAGGGCCCGGACCATGCGGCTGCTGATCCATCTCATCCTGCGTCTCGTCGGCGTCGTTCTGCTGTGCCTTGTCTGCACCATGGGCTGGGTTCTGGTCGATGCGCATCGAACGATCGAGGCCGATACGGCAAGCTCGGCCGACCGGGTCGCCGGTAAATTACAGGCTCTCTATTGGCACGAGCTGTTGTGGCGCGACGGCGTTTACAGGGAGGCGCTGCTGCCTGCCCCGGAGTGGGTGTCGATCGCGACATTGAAGATCATTGCGCCGGGGGTCTGCATCGGCTTCAGGCTCGGGCTCGAGGAAGCGCGCCAAGTGTGCAGCCAGACCGACGGCATCGGCGCACCTGCACCTGACTGGTTCATCAGCGGGTACAATATGTTGTTCGGCCCGCATGCCACGGTGACGCGGCCGCTGACCATCCGGCAGCGCAGTGCCGGCACGATCGAGGCGCGCCCCGATCCGGTTGCTGCGGTGCGGCAGGCATGGCGGCAGGTCGCGGTCATGGTCACTGTCGCGGCGGCGATGGCGCTGGGCATCGGCGTGCTGGCAACGTTGATGATCGGGCATGCACTGATGCCGGCCCGCACCATCGTCCGCGGCCTTCGCCGCCTCGAACAGGGCGACCATGGTCACCCCCTGCCGCAGTTCGGTACGGCGGAATTCAGCCACATCGCCCGCGCCGTCAACGACCTCGCCGGCCGGCTCGCGCATACCACCGCCGAGCGTTTGGCGCTGACCAAGCGTCTGTTCCAGGTGCAGGAGGAAGAACGCCGTGCGCTGGCACGCGACCTGCACGACGAATTCGGCCAGTGCCTCACCGCGACCGCGGCGCTCGCCGCCTCGATCGAAGCCGGCGCGACGCCGGACCGTCCGGACCTGGTCGACGATGCGCGTGCGATCACCCGTGTCGCGCGGCAGATGATGACCACCTTGCGCAGCGCGCTGGCCCGCCTGCGGTCGCAGGATATCGACGAGCTGGGACTTCAGGCGAGCCTGATCCAACTCGTGGCGCGCTGGAATGCCGGGACGGCACAAACCGCGGTGTTCCACCTCGATGTCGTCGGCGATCTCGCCGGCGTACCGGCCGAAGCGGCGGTGAATGTCTATCGGATCGCCCAGGAGTGCCTGACCAACGCGGCGCGTCACGGCAAGCCGCGCCACGTTCATCTGCGCGTCGAACATGTCGCTGCAAGCAGCGAAGCGGTGGCCTTGAGCGTGGAGGACGACGGCGGCGGCGACGCCTCGCAGATCAGCGCCGCCTCCGGTCACGGCATCCTCGGGATTCGCGAGCGCATTGCCGCGCTCGGCGGCAGCCTGTCGATCGCCGGCGCCGCGCGCGGCGTACGGGTGGCCGCGACCATTCCCCTGATCTCGCCGCGGCGGCGAGCATCAATCGCGGCGGCCGCGGCATGACCGAGATCAGCATCCTCCTGGTCGATGACCATCCGGTGGTGCGCGAGGGCTACCGCCGGCTGCTCGAGCGGCAACCCGGATTCCGCGTCAGCGCCGAAGCAGAGGACGCGGCCTCGGCGTATCAGGCCTATCGCACGGCGAAACCCGACATCGTGGTGATGGATCTCTCGCTGCCGGGCCCGGGCGGCCTCGAGGCGGTGCGGCATATCCGGCAGTGGGACCGGGACGCGCGCATCCTGGTATTCACCATGCACGCCAGCGCGGCCTTCGCGCTGAAGGCGTTCGAAGCCGGGGTGAACGGCTACATTACCAAGAGCAGCGCTCCGCCCGAACTGGTGCGCGCCATCGCAACGGTCGCCAAGGGCGGGCGCGCCTTGAGCGAGGATATCGCCCGCGAAGTGGCCGCCGAGCGGCTGTCAGGCCAGCGTTCGGTGGTCGACGATCTCGGGCCGCGCGAAACCGAGATCCTGCGGCTGATCGCGTCGGGCTGGACCACGGACCAGATCGCCGCGTCGCTGAACCTGAGCGCCAAAACCGTCCACAATTATCACTACCAGATCAAATCCAAGATCGGCGCGCGCACGGACGCACATCTGGTCTGGCTGGCGATGGCGGCAGGAATCGTGACGCTGGAACGGACGGGATAACGAGAGCAATTCAGTTGAGCCATTCGTTCGTCATGGCCGGGCTTGTCCCCATGTCGCATATTTCCGGTGTAGGTCCTGATACACGGCCCGAAGCACGGGAATGATGGCCATCGCTGACCATTCGCGAAACTCGCCCTTTGTCAAGCTGTTAAAATAGCACTCCCCGCCCCAAACCGAAGAACCTAGTCTAGGTTCATGAGGCGGCCGTCATGCTGGCGATTTCGAACCTGTCGAAGGCTTATGCGGGAAAGGCCGGCGCGGTGCCTGTCTTGCAAAACGTTTCGCTCTCAATCGAGCGCGGCGAACTCTGCGCGATTACCGGCACATCCGGATCCGGCAAGACGACCTTGATGAACTTGATCGGCCTGCTCGACCGGCCGGATAGTGGCAGCATCGTCATCAATGGAATATCGGTCGGCAACCTCGACGCAGATACAACAGCAACGCTCCGCAATCGCCTGATCGGATTCGTCTTTCAATCGTTCCATCTGCTGCCGCGCCTGGCAGCCATCGACAACGTCTCGCTTCCGCTGCTGTATCGGGGCGTAACCAAGGCCGAGCGTCGAACGGCGGCCAGGGTCGCACTCGCCTCCGTCGGTTTGACAGACCGGATGCATCATTTTCCGGAGCAACTGTCGGGC
>JAQGJF010000970.1 GCA_028290765.1 Tardiphaga sp. | reverse complement strand
ACCTTCGGAAACCTTGGCCGCATGAAACTCATGCTCGACAGCGCTCATGAAATCGTCGAAAGCGACCCCATGTTCAGCGTCTCGCGCCGTCGATGAGCCCCTTCAAAAAATTGGCCAAAGTCGAGCTGAGGAGCCGCGCTCTTCGCGCGGCGTCTCGAAGGATGGCAACAAGCACGGACTCGCGGCCATCCTTCGAGACGCGGCGAAGACGCCGCTCCTCAGGATGAGGTCAGCAATCTTTCACAATTCTGATCGTTCAGTGCCGCTGCCAGTTGCAGATGCCGCCGGTTCTGCATGGCCAGACCTGGATGCGGGTATCGAATGCCTGCGCGTCGAGCGGGTTGGTGTGGCGGCGTGCCTGCCGGGTCGGCGCCGGCTTGACCGTCGTGGGGCCGTGCCGCTTCACGGCGTGGACCCGCGCGAGTTTGACGACGGCATCGGCGCTGGCGGCCGGCGTCGCCTGCGCTTTCGTGTCAGTGCTGGCTTCGACCGGCAACGGTTCGAACCGTGCCGCCGGCCCGAGTGGTTTTGGCGAAAACACGGCCTTGGGCAGGTCGAGCCGCAGGAATTCGTCAGGGCGGTATTCGTCCGCGCCAGACGCGCCGCTCCACACCAGCACGGTAAAGCCGAGCACAGCCGCGAAAATACCTTTCAGGACCATGAGACGCCTCCTGAAACCACGTCAATCATGTCTCAATCTAGGCAGGAATCTCGCCAAATCCAGACCCTGGCCGCAGTTCCAGGCCGGTAAGGTTGATCGGTTAGGTTAAGCGGCGGATTGCGTTGCGGAGCCGGGACTTATCGGTAGCGTCGGAGCGTCGCGCAGAGCTCGATGGAAGCCCCCTTCCACCGCAATTTTAATTGCGTGACACGGGACCGCTGTCTTTTTCCGCGTCGGCGGTCCCACCTTAACTTCGTCGGTTTGCGCCGGCGTGGTGCGGCGGGCCTTCATCATTGTTCGCGTGGGGGATGCCGCGATTCGGTTACGTTTGTAGCCATTGCAGCCGCGCCAGCTCCGGAACGTTGAAGTATAGAATGCCTACGTCCGCACAAAGGACATCCGGCATGAGCATTCCGACCCGGCAGCACAGCGTCGTTACATCGCACGGCTCTCTCGCAGTCGAGGAGTGCGGTCGCGGCGGCATGCCAGTGCTCATGATCCACGGAAATTCGTCCTGCCGCGGCGTGTTCCGGCATCAGCTGCAGGGACGGCTCGCCGAAAATCACCGCCTGATCGCCTTCGACCTGCCGGGCCATGGTCGGTCGAGCGACGCGCCGGATCCGATGCGCAGTTACACGCTGCCGGGCTTGGCCGATGCCGCCATCGAGCTGCTCGAAAAACTCGATGTGCGAGAGGCCATCGTGTTCGGCTGGTCGCTTGGCGGTCATGTCGGCATCCAGATGGTTTCGCGCTTCCCGGGCATGCGCGGCCTGATGATCACCGGCACGCCGCCGGTGGCTCGCAATGGCTTCGCGCAGGGTTTCAAGCCGTCGCCGCACATGGCCGCGGCAGGCAAGCAGGATCTGTCTCCGGCCGAGATCGAAGCTTTCGTCCAGGCGATCTTCGGCGACGGTGCCGAGCCGTTTCTGCGCGATGCGATGGCCCGCACCGATGGCCGCTTTCGCAAGCGGGTGTTCGAAGCCTCGCGGGAGGGAGCAGGCGTCGATCAGCGCCAGACCGTCGAAAGCAGCCCGGTTCCGCTAGCGGTGGTGAACGGCAGCGCGGATCCTCTCGTCAATCTCGATTACCTCGACACACCAGCCTACGCCAATTTGTGGGAAGGACGCTGCCATCGCCTGCCTGGCCTCGGGCACGCGCCGTTCTGGCAGGCGCCGGATGACTTCAATCCAATTCTGGAGCGCTTCGTGCGCGATGTCGAAACCGGGCGGGCGGTGGCGGGCTCGTGGGTTACGAACGTAACCTGATCGGCCGGAAGCGCAATTTTCCGGAAACGCCGCCTTGCGCATGCTGCGAGCGATTTCAGCTCCGATCCATGGGGGAACGCAGCATGGCCAATTCCACACATATCGATCAACTCCTGCGCCGTGTCACCGATGCCGGCGATATTCCAGGTCTGGTCGCCGTCGCCGGCACCAGCCGCGAGGTGATCTACCAGGGTGCCTTCGGCAAGCGGGATATGTCGAAGCCGCAGCCGATGACGATCGACAGCGTGTTCTGGATCGCTTCGCTGACCAAGGCGGTGACATCCGTGGCGGCCATGCAGCTCGTCGAGCAGGGCCGGCTATCGCTCGACGGTCCGATCGCCGCCGTGCTGCCCGACCTTGCCGACCCCCGCGTGCTGGAAGGCTTCGAAGCCGATGGCTCGCCGAAGCTGCGCCGGGCCAAGGGCCCGATCACGCTGCGTCAACTGCTGACCCATACCGCCGGCTTCTGTTATGACACCTTCAACGCCGACATGGCGGCCTATCTGGAGCGAACCGGCACGCCGCCCGTCGTGAGCTGTACCAATGCGGCGCTTCGGCTGCCGCTCACCAGCGATCCCGGCACGCGCTGGCAGTATGGCATCAGCACTGATTGGGTCGGCAAGGCGGTCGAGGCGATCAGCGGCCAGCGGCTCGATGCCTACTTTCGCGACAACATCTTCGCGCCGTTGGGGATGAACGATACCGCGTTCAAGATCAGCAACGCGATGCGGCAACGGTTGGTGGGCATGCACGCCCGCGGGCCGGACGGGTCGCTGATCCCGATGCCGTTCGAAGTCGAACAGGAGCCGGAAGTGCTTTTGGGCGGCGGCTCCCTGTACGGCACGGCAGCGGATTATCTCGCCTTTACCCAAATGATCCTGAACAAGGGCCGCGGCAACGGCCGGCAGCTCTTGAAGCCGGAAACCGTCGATCTGATGGGCCGCAACCACATCGGCGACCTCCTGGTGCCCCGATTCACGTCGGCGGTGCCGGCCCTCAGCAACGACCTCGATCTTTATCCGGACATGCCCAAGAAATGGGGACTCGGCTTCCTGATCAATACGGTCAGATCGCCGGAGGGCCGCAGCGCCGGCAGCTTGGCCTGGGCTGGCATCGCCAACGGCTATTACTGGATCGATCCGGCCCGCGACGTGGCGGGCGTGATCCAGATGCAACTGGTGCCGTTCGCCGATCCTGATTGTCTCGATGTTTTCGCGGCATTCGAACGGAGCATCTATGCCACGCTCGACGCCCGGAGCCACGCGGCCTGAGCGGTACAGAAGCGTCAACCGGCGGCATTCGGGCGCGACAATTACATCGTGCCAGCGGGAGAGAGTGATGAAGGTGATCGATTTGCGCGGCAAGGTCGTTTTGACTACCGGAGCATCGTCGGGAATTGGCGCCGCGATCGCCCGCGAAGCGGCTGCGCGCGGCGCCTTCAGCGTGCTGGTCGGAAGGAACGCGGACAGACTGGCCGAAGTCGAACGTTCGATTCGATACGATGGCGGCCGCTCACAGGCCTACGTCTGTGATCTGACCAACGCGGACGACATCGAGCGCCTCCAGTCGCGCGTGGCGGAGGAAGCCGGCGTGCCGGATATCCTGATCAATAATGCGGGCAGCGGCCGATGGGCCTATCTGGAGGATTGTTCGTACGACGAGATCGACGAGATGATCGCCGCCCCGCTTCAGGCGGCGCTTTATGTCACGCGCGCGTTTCTGCCCGCGATGCTCCGGCGCGGAACCGGCACGATCGGCAACGTGACCTTCATCGGTGCCTTTCTTCCCTGGCCTGGTGCGACCGGATGCACGGCCGCCCGCTGGGCCATGCGCGGGCTTCACGAAGCCATCAGGGCGGATTTGCGGGGGACCAATCTGACGGCAACCCTGGTGGTGGCTTCGGCCGTCCAGACCGAATACTGGAGCAAGCATCATATGCGCGTCCCCGTGACCCCGTTCTGGATTCCCGTCCTCAGGCCTGACGAGGTCGCATGCGCTTCGCTGGATGCGTTGCAGAATCGGAAATCGGTTCTGGTCATCCCCAAAGGAATGCGGCTTCTTCGCGTGCTTCACCATGTCATCCCCGGATGGGTCGATCGCGTGATGCGGCAAGCGACCGGATTAACGCGGAAATCGGCGATCCAGGTGCCGGGAAGCGGCCGATGACGGTCACTTCACCAATGTGAGGAGCGGCTTGCCTTTTTCGACGACATAGGTGGCGAGTTCGCTCGCGGTGTTGCTTCCGACGTTCTTCGCCGCATGGATGGTTCCGACCGGGATGAAGAGGACGTCACCGGCCTTGAGCGTCACCGGCGGCTTCCCCTCGATTTGATACTCCAGTGTGCCTTCGAGGACATAGATGAT
>JAQGJF010000966.1 GCA_028290765.1 Tardiphaga sp. | reverse complement strand
CCGGGCTTGGCAGGAATGGGCTCGCGCACCTCGCCGATGAGTTGGGTCGGGCTCTCATCGAAGCAGACCACGGGTCTTTGGGGATCGGGCGCCTCGGCATAAAGGTCGAGCACATCCTCCATGCGGGCGACGTATTCCCCGTCGACCTTGGGGATGCACCACATGTCTTTGCGCCAGGGCTTCAGATGGTTCTCCGCCAGCCGTCGACGGACGGTCTCAGAAGACAGCTCTTCATGGTCGGTGAGCCGGACCATCTCATCGGCCAGCAGTTCAAGAGTCCAGCGGGCCCGTCCCGGTGGCGGCTTGGAGCAGGCGGTGTCCACCAGAAGTGCCTCCTCCTTGCTCGATAGTTTGCGTTCCACCCCAGGGCGCGGCTCCTCGGAAAGCGCGCCCTCGAGGTTCGCCTCCACGAAGCGGCGTTTGGTCCGATAAATCGTCGATCCCGAGACCTTCAAGATTGCGGCGATCACCTCGTCGCTCAAACCGTCGTTCGCCGCCACGAGGATCTGCGCGCGTTTTATTTTGCGCGTCGCGTGGCGTCCCCCGCTCAACAAAGCGTCAAGTTGATCACGTTCCGATTGGCTAAGCTCGACACGAAACTTTATATTCATCTGCACCTCCTTCAGCGTCGAAGCGCAGATGAATCGGAAATGAGTCAGTCACTTGACCAACGCCCAGTGGCGGGGCCCCGCTTTACGCAGCTCCAAGGCCAGTACCTGGCCTTCATCTACGCCTATAGCCGGATCTTCAAACGCCCCCCGGCCGAAGCCGACATGCGTCGCCATTTCGAGGTTACCGCTCCGACCGTCCACCAGATGGTGCTGACCTTGGAAAAAGCCGGGCTCATCACACGCGTGCCCGGAGCCGCCCGAAGCATCCAACTTCTGGTTCCTCCGGAAGCCCTGCCGATTTTGCGCTAAAAATATCCGTCATCATCTCTGTGGAAAGGTACTAGTGTCCTTATCGAATCCGAAGTTCGCTCGGAGCTCGCTGCAGACACAGCGAACTTCGGATTCGGGACACTAGAGCGGGATGACGATTCGAGGATAAGTCATCCCGCTCTATTGGAATTGGCGCGGACGAAGACCAGCGCGATCAGCGCGCCGCTGAGTTCGCCGATGGCGCCGCCGAGATAGGCGAAGCGCAACCCGTCCAGCATGCCGTGCGGCGCTTCGCCATGGACATGAGCGGCGAAGATCGCGCCGAGCACGGCAATGCCCATGGTCGCGCCGACCATGCGCGCGGTGTTGACCAGCCCCGAGGCGGTACCGGATCGCGCCGGGGGCACCGCGGCGACGGCGACCGCATTGACCGGGCCGGTATTCAGTCCGAGCCCGACGCCGATGATCACCAATGCGGCCTCGACGGTCCACAGATCGGCGGCCGCGACCACCGCAGCGAGCAGCAGCAGCCCGCATCCCATGAAACTCATGCCGCCGACCAGCATCACGCGCGCGCCGAGCCGGGTCATCAACGCCCCGGAACACTGCGAGACCACAACAAAGGCGATCGACATCGGCAGCAGTTCGACCGCGGCAACGAGTGCCGACGCACCAAGGACGGATTGCAGATAGAGCGGCGTCAGGAACAGCATCGCATACATGCCGAACGTCATCAGCCCGGCAACCGCGAGCGCGGCATTGAACGCGGGGTTGTGAAAGATGTCGAGCGGCACCATCGCGCCCGGTCGGTCTTTCTCGAACCGCACGAAAGCGACGGCTGCGGCGATCGCAACCGCCGCCATCGCCAGGATGACAGGCGAGGTCCAGCCCCAATGTTGTCCTTCGATGGTGACGAATGACAGCGCGCCCACTGCGACGATGGCGAGCACCTGCGCCACCGGATCGAGATGACGGCCTTCCGGGTGACGGCTTTCGGGAACGCGGAGATAGCCGAGCACGAGCGCCAATAGCCCGACCGGCACCGAGAGAAAGAAGATGCTGCGCCAGCCGGTGCTGTCGATCAGAAGTCCGCCGATGGTCGGGCCGGTCGCCATGGCGAGGCCGTTGCAACTCGCCCAGATGCCGAGCGCGCGGCCGCGCTCGGCGGTGTCGCGAAAGGTCACGGTGAGGATGGCGAGCGATGTCGGCACTTCCAGCGCCGAGCCGAGACCGGTGACGGCGCGGCCGGCGATCAGCACGGCGCCGTTCGGCGCGAAAGCGCAGATCAGCGAGCCGACAATGATCAGGGCGATGCCGCAGGCGAAGATGCGCAGGCGCCCGTAGAGATCGCCAAGGGTGCCGCCGGTCAGCAGCAGCATCGCGTAGACCAGGTTGTAGGAATCCAGCACCCATTGCAGTTGGCTGACGCCGGCCTGCAGATCGTCGCCGATGTGCTTGAGGCCGAGATAGACCACGGTGGAATCGAGCTGGGCCAGGAACACGCCGAGGCACATCGTGATCAGGATCGCGGTCTTGCCGTGGAGCCGGCCACCGGCCTGGCCATCCCGCATCGGGATGGATCGCGCATATGAAATCGCCATCGCAATCAAACCTTTACGTTGAGAAGCTGCGACACGAGCAGAGCCGGGCCGCGCCATTGTTTTTGATTTCAGGATGGCAACTTTGCCCGCAATATCCCGTTCCACGCTTCGGCCGGGACCGAAGCATGGGCGATTGCGCGGCCGGCGGTTCGGCGTAGATTGCCCGGCATGACAGCTCCGCAAATGGCCGAAATCGCCGCTCTGGTCGGTGATCCGGCCCGCGCCAATATCCTGAGTTCGCTGTTCGATGGTCGGGCCCTGACCGCGACCGAACTTAGTTTTGCCGCAAGCGTGTCGCCGCAGACCACCAGCGGACACCTCGCCAAACTGACCCAGGCCCGGCTGCTCACGGTGGTGAAGCAGGGACGTCATCGTTACTACCGGCTGGCGACGCCGCTGGTGGCGCAGATGATGGAGACCATCATGGCGGTGGCCGCGGACTCGCCGCCGCGCTACCGGCCGCGCACGCCGCGGGAGGACGCGCTCCGGCTGGCGCGGACCTGTTACGATCATTTTGCCGGACGGCTCGGCGTTGCCATCGCGGATTCATTATGCGCGCGCGGCCATGTCATTCTCGGCGACGATGGCGGGCAGGTGACGGAGACCGGTCTCGCCTTCCTCGCCGATCTCGGGGCCAACTTCTCGAAGCCGAGCCGGCGGCCGTTCTGCCGGCACTGCCTCGACTGGACCGAGCGCCGCCCGCATCTGTCGGGCGTGGTCGGGGCCGCGATCGCGCTGCGGTGCTTCGATCTCGGCTGGGTCGAACGCGGCCGCAATCCACGGGCGCTGACGATCACGCCGAAAGGGCAGCAGGGCTTTCGCCGCGCTTTCGACTTTACGATCTAGTTTGATCCTGCGGTTCAGAGCGTGTGAAACAATCCGGGACCTCATCCTGAGGAGCGCGTTCTTCACGCGCGTCTCGAAGGATGGCCGCGAGTCTGTGCGCCCGGGGCCATCCTTCGAGACGCCGCGCCAAGAGGCGCGGCTCCTCAGGATGAGGTCCCGGAATCCCTGCGTGCCGCTGGATCAGCCTTCGCCGATCAGCTGCTTGATGCGGCGCTGCAGCTGGCGCTTCTTCTTTTCGCTTTTGCGCAGCCGCTCTTCGAGGTCGGAGACGGGCAGCTCGGGATGACCCTCGCTGAAGGCGACGCCGATGA
>JAQGJF010000965.1 GCA_028290765.1 Tardiphaga sp. | reverse complement strand
CGGAGGACTTCGATGACATCGATCCGCTCAGTGGGGTTCAGCGGAGTTGACGTCGACTCCGGGGGCGTTCGTTCCGCAAGCGGCATGGGTGGTCCAGTGAGGGTTGCCGGACTCAGCCCAAGGCTCTTCCAAGTTTAAGAGGCTCTTGCAAGTTTAAGAGACTCTTCCCGGTTTAGTCCGCGAGCGCGAAGGCTTTACACCAGCCGTCTCGGCTGACCTCACCTTCAACCACCTTGCAATATTTCGGTGGCTCGAACAACGTGCACGTTGCGCAGCTGTAAATGTCCCTTGGCGTGTCCTGATATTCAGCTTGCTGTCGCGTCATTTTCTCCGACGCTTCGCTCGGCGTAATCCGCAACAAAAGCCCTGCGGAGACCCCGTTGGCAATCGCGCGCACGAGTTTTCGTCGCGACCTGTCCAGCCGTTTTTCGACCATGAAGCTTCCTCTGCCGCTATCGCCAAGGCTCGGTACGGAACATCGTACCCGCTAAAATTGACGGTCTGGAAGGGGCCTGAAGCGATTTCGCTGCTGCAATACGGAATGGTCGACGGGCGGATTGTACCGGTGCCTCGCCGGGGTTTACACAGGCCTGAAAACCGGTCCAGTAAGGCGGCCGGGTCAAACGTGACCGGCGCCAGGGAGGCTTTATGATTCAGGATTCCGTCCGCTCCGGGTTTTCCGGGGCGCCGATCGTCACCGAACTGCAGGTGATTCCGGTCGCCGGCCGCGACAGCATGCTGCTCAATCTGAGCGGGGCGCACGCGCCGTTTTTCACCCGCAATATCGTCATCCTGACCGACAATTCGGGACATATCGGCGTCGGTGAGGTCCCCGGCGGCGAGAAGATCCGGCAGACGCTCGAGGATTCCCGCGATCTCGTCGTCGGGCAGACGATCGGGGCCTGCAACAACATCCTGGCCGCGGTGCGGGCGCAGTTTGCCGATCGGGACGCCGGTGGGCGAGGCGCGCAGACGTTCGACCTGCGGGTCACGATCCACGCCGTAACGGCGCTGGAATCCGCGATTCTCGATCTGCTCGGCCAGCATCTCAAGCTTCCTGTCGCGGCCCTGCTCGGTGAGGGGCTTCAACGCAAAGCCGTCGAGACGCTCGGCTATCTGTTCTACATCGGCGACCGCCGCAAGACCGATCTGCCCTATGCGGAGGCACCGGCCACCGGACCCGAATGGTTTCGGCTGCGCCACGAGGAGGCGATGACGCCGAAGGCTGTTGTCCGTCTCGCCGAGGCGACCCAGGACCTCTACGGATTTGCCGATTTCAAGCTCAAGGGCGGCGTGCTGCGTGGCGAGGATGAGATCGAAGCGGTGACGGCGCTGGCGGATCGCTTTCCGGAAGCGCGGGTGACGCTCGATCCCAACGGAGCGTGGTCGCTCGAAGAGGCGGTACGCCTCTGCAAGGATATGCAGGGCGTTCTCGCCTATGCGGAGGATCCTTGCGGCGCCGAAGACGGCTTTTCAGGCCGCGAGATCATGGCCGAATTCCGCCGCGCGACGGGTCTGCCGACCGCCACCAACATGATCGCCACCGATTGGCGACAGCTGTCGCACGCGTTGCGTCTCGGCGCGGTGGATATCCCGCTCGCCGATCCGCACTTCTGGACCATGCAGGGGTCGGTGCGCGTGGCGCAGACCTGCCGCGACAACGGGCTCACCTGGGGATCTCATTCGAACAACCATTTCGACATTTCGCTCGCCATGTTCACCCATGTCGCGGCGGCGGCGCCGGGCAGGGTGACGGCGATCGATACCCACTGGATCTGGCAGGACGGTCAGCACCTCACCCGGGATCCCTTCAAGATCGTCGGCGGCAAGATCAATTTGCCTGACAGGCCCGGCCTCGGCATCGAGATCGACCGCAAGGCGCTCGAGGCAGCTCACGCGCTCTACAAGGCGCACGGCCTCGGCGCGCGCGACGATGCGCTGGCGATGCAGTTTCTGATTCCGGGCTGGAAGTTTGACGGCAAGCGGCCGTGTCTGGTGCGCTGAGGGAAGGGCTTTCAACGCGACATTGCCGTCGTTCACTTCAATGAAGGGCGTTCACAGCATATAATGGCGGAATGCTGAAACGTTTCGTCTTCGCCCGCGAGGATCGCCCGGACACGGACTGGCTGGCTCGTTTTGTTGTCGGCCGGGACGAGGCTGAGCGTTGGTATCTGGGAGAGGCTCTCGAAGACCCGCCCACCGCCGCCGAATGCCGCACCGCGCTACGCCAGCACATGCCGGAATTGATGCCCCATTACGACCGGGTCTGCGCTTTGGTCGGCGAGGACGATATGGCTCACCGGATGCTGAGCCATTACCGTCCTCCGCCGACCTATTTCGGTTGCACCCAGGCAGTCTGGCTCGGCGATGACGGGCCGGCGTTGGTTCGCAACTATGATTTCCCGCTCAATATCGTATCCGACCGCTTCGAGTTAAGCTCGTGGTCGGGGCGCGACGTGATCAGCAAGGCGCAGCGGCCATGGGGCGGCTGCCTCGACGGCATGAACGCTGATGGACTCGTCGCAAGTCTGACCTTTGGCGGACGTCGGGTTCAGGGGCGCGGGTTCTCAGTCATTCTGATGTTGCGCTATGTGCTCGAGACCTGTTCCCGCGTGGACCAGGCTATCGCGGCATTGAGCAGGATTCCAATCGCACTGTCGCAGAACGTGACTTTGCTCGACCGGTCGGGTACCTACGTGACCCTGTTCCTCGGGCCTGACCGCGCTCCGGCGATATCACAGGTCCGAGCCTGCGCGAACCACCAGGAGATCGACACACGGCCTCCATCAATGGCCGAAACCTATTCGGTCGAACGGCAGCAGACTTTGTTGCAAGCGCTCAACGAGCCCTCCATGACGCTATCGGCTCTGACCGCCCGGCTTCTCAAGCCACCGCTATATTCTCGCCGGGCGGGATTCACGACAGCCTATACGGCGGTATATCGACCCGCAGAACGCCGAGTTGATTATATTTGGCCAGGGAAAAGCCAGCGCCAGCACTTCGACCGGTTCGAGATCGGTGAATATATCCACGATTACGGGGAGCTGCTTTAGTAACCCCGAAACCGCCGAGTGAATGAGGAGCCCACACGCTCTACAAGGGCACTGCCTCGGCGCACGCCACGATGCGCTGGCGATGCAGTATCTGATTCCGGGCTGGAAGTTTGACTGCAAGCGGCCCTGTCTGGTGCGGTGAGGGAAGGGCTCATAGCAGCGCGTAGGATGGGTTGAGCGTAGCGATACCCATCAATCACATGCGATGTTGCGATGGGTATCGCTACGCTCAACCCATCCTACGAGAGAGCGCTCAGGCCGCCGTCTTCAGCGTCTCGAGCGCATCGCGCACATTCGGGTCCAGGCCGGCGCCGCCGGCATCGAGATGCGCGAAGATGGCCTTGCGCATCCGCGGGTCCCAGAATTTCCGGATATGATCGGCGATGCCCGGCACGGCCTTGTCGTGGCCCTGGCTTTGGAAAAATTTGCCAATCTGGTTGGCCATGTAGACCAGGCGGTCAGGCGACATGAACGACGGCTCCATCGACGGTTTGTTTCATCGCCGTTCCGGCGGCAAGCCGGCCGGGATGGGTGAAGATCTCGAACCCGTCGGCACGGGCGATGGCGGCCAGCGTGATGCCGGCGGCGTCCGCCATCCGCACCGCCAGCGCGGTCGGCGTGGAAACCGCGACCATCAACGGCGCGCCGATCGCAGCGGTCTTCTGCACCATTTCGACCGAGACCCGGCTGGTGAGTAGCACCATGCCCTGGCTGGTGGCGGTCTTCTGCTGCGCCAGCGCGCCGGCCAGTTTGTCGAGCGCGTTGTGGCGGCCGACATCCTCGCGCAAGGCGACGATGCCATATTCGGGGGTCCAGAACGCCGCGGCATGGACCGCGCGGGTCTCGATGTTGATCTTCTGCAATGGAGCCAGGCTCTGCATCGCCGCCATCACCTGATGCGCGGTGAACTGACGACCCTTGCCGACGATCGCCACCGGGCGCAAGGCTTCGACGATCGAGTCAATGCCGCATAGACCGCAGCCGGTCGGTCCGGTCATGTGCCGCCGCCGCTCGCTGACCCGATCGGCTTTCGATTGGGTGAGCCACATCCGCAGTTCGATGCCGTCATCGAGGTCGACGATTTCAAGCGATTCGATCTCGTCGAGGGATTGCACGATGCCTTCGCTGAGGCTGAAGCCGATGGCGAAGTCCTCAAGATTTTGCGGCGTGCCCATCATCACCGCATAGGTGCCGCCATTGTAGGTCAGCGCCAGCGCGGTCTCCTCCGGAATGGCACGCGGGCCCTCGCTGAGGCCGCTGTCGCGCCAGACCTGTCGGTCGATGATGTGAACCGGATCGTGCACGTCTACTCCGCAGCCTCCACGACCGGCGCGATGCGGCGCGAATGACGGGCCTGCTCGTCATAGGCCTTCTGCCACTCCGACGGTCCGTTCGACGGCGAGATCTGCACCGCGGTGACCTTGTATTCCGGGCAGTTGGTGGCCCAGTCGGAATACTCGGTGGTGATGACGTTGGCCTGGGTGTCCGGATGGTGGAAGGTGGTGTAGACCACGCCCGGCGCCACGCGGTCGGTGATCAGCGCCCGCAGCGTGGTTTCGCCGGCGCGACTGGCGAGCCGTACCCAGTCGCCGTCGCGGACGCCGCGCTGCTCGGCGTCGTGCGGATGCATTTCGAGCAGGTCTTCGCTGTGCCAGACGACGTTTTCGGTACGGCGGGTCTGCGCACCGACATTGTACTGGCTGAGGATGCGCCCCGTCGTCAGCAGCAGCGGGTAGCGTGGCCCGGTGCGCTCGTCGGTCGGGATGTATTCGGTGACGACGAACTTGCCCTTGCCGCGGACGAAGCCGCCGATATGCATCACCGGCGTGCCCTCCGGCGCCTTCTCGTTGCAGGGCCACTGCACCGAGCCGAGTTCCTCGAGCTTGGCGTAGGATACGCCGGCGAAGGTCGGCGTCAGTGCCGCGATCTCGTCCATGATCTGCGACGGGTGATCATAATGCATCTCATAGCCCATCGCCTTGGCGAGGCGAATGGTGACTTCCCAGTCGGCGAGGCCGTTGCGCGGCGTCATCACCTTGCGAACGCGCTGGATGCGCCGCTCGGCATTGGTGAAGGTGCCGTCCTTCTCGAGGAAGGTCGATCCCGGCAGGAACACGTGGGCGTAGTTCGCGGTCTCGTTAAGGAAGAGATCATGCACGATGACGCATTCCATCGAGGACAGCGCCGCCACCACATGCTTGGTGTTGGGGTCGGACTGCAGGATGTCTTCGCCCTGCACATAGATCCCCATGAAGGTGCCTTCGATCGCGGCGTCGAACATGTTGGGAATGCGCAGGCCCGGCTCCGGGTTGAGCTTGACGTTCCACATCGCCTCGAACAGGTCGCGCACCGCGTCGCCCGAGATATGGCGATAGCCGGGCAGTTCGTGCGGGAACGAGCCCATGTCGCAGGAGCCCTGCACGTTGTTCTGGCCGCGCAGCGGGTTCACGCCGACGCCCGGCCGGCCGATATTGCCGGTCGCCATCGCGAGATTGGCGATGGCGATGACGGTGGTCGAGCCCTGGCTGTGTTCGGTGACGCCGAGGCCGTAATAGATCGCGCCGTTGCCGCCGGTGGCGAACAGCCGTGCCGCTTCGCGCAGATCCTTCGGGTTGACGCCGGTCATGATCGCGGTGGCTTCCGGGCTGTTCTTCGCCAGCGCGACGAAGGAGGCCCATTCCTCGAATTCGTTCCAGTCGCAGCGCTCGCGCACGAAGGCTTCATCGACGAGGCCTTCGGTAACGATCACATGGGCCAGTGCCGTGAGCACGGCGACGTTGGTGCCGGGCATCAAAGGCAGATGGCTCGCCTTGAGATGCGGCCCTTCCACCATTTCGGTGCGCCGCGGGTCGACCACGATCAATTTGGCGCCCTGGCGCAGCCGCTTCTTGAGACGCGAGGCAAATACCGGATGCGCGGCAGCCGGATTGGCGCCGATGATCAAGACGACGTCGGTATGCTCGACCGAGTCGAAATCCTGCGTGCCGGCCGAGGTGCCGAAGGT
>JAQGJF010000925.1 GCA_028290765.1 Tardiphaga sp. | reverse complement strand
TGAGGAAGGTCAGGAACGGATCGACCATGACGATGAAGATCGCACCCAGCACGGCGCCGTGCAGGCTGAAGGCGCCGCCGATGATGATCACCATGATGAACTCGATCGAGAGCTGCAGGGTGAACATTTCCGGGCTGATGAAGGACAGCTTGTGGGCGAACAGGCAGCCGGCAAATCCGGTGATGGCGGCGCTGATGGCGAAGGATTTCACCTTGTAGAGCGAGACGTTGACGCCCATGCTTTTCGCCGCGGTCTCGCTGTCGCGGATGGCGACGAAGGCGCGGCCGGTCGGCGATCGCAGCAGGTTGAGCGCGCCGACGATGGTGAGAACGAGCACGCCGAGGCACAGGAAGTAGAAGGCCGGGCTGTCGCGCGGCACGCTGGAGCCGAGCCACTGGATGGTCTTGACCCGCATGCCTTCGTTGCCGTGCGTCACGCTCTCCCACCGCGCCAGGATTTCCTCGACGATGAAGGCGAACGAGATCGTCGCGATGACCAGGTAGATTCCCTGCAACCGCAGCGCCGGGAATCCGACCAGCGCCCCGATCACGCCGGTCAGCAGTCCGGCGGCCAGGAAATACACCGGGAACGGCACCCCGAACTGCTGCAGGTAGGCGGTGGTATAGGCGCCGATGGCGAGAAAGGCGGCATGGCCCAGCGACGCCTGCCCGGTGAAGCCGGTCAGGATCATCAACCCGACCCCGACGATGGCGTAGATGAAGACGAAGACGAACTGGCTGATCAGATAGCTGCCGAGCACGAATGGCGCGAGCACGAGCAGCAGCAGCAGGCAGCCATAGGAGAACACATAGCCATGTGCGGAAACAGCCTGATGTCGTCTTCATAATCGGTCTTGAACATGAACCGCATCGGCGCTCCTCACACCTTCTTGCGGGCGTGGAGGCCGAACAGGCCTTCGGGTTTCAGCAGCAGGGCGATGAGAAGCACGACGTAGGGGGCGACGTCCTTCCATCCCTGGGCGAGGTAGAAGCCGGCCATGCTTTCGATGACGCCGATCAGGATTCCGCCGGCGACGGCGCCCGGGATCGAACCGAACCCGCCGAGCACGGCCGCCGGGAACGCCTTCAATCCCAGCACCAGGCCGACATTGGAATGAATGAAGGTGATCGGCGCCAGCAGCACGCCGGCGCAGGTCGCGACCGCGGCGCTGATCGCCCAGACGATCGACACCACGCGCTTGACCGGGATCCCCATGTAATAGGCGGCCAGCATGTTCTCGGAACTGGCGCGCATCGCGGTGCCGAGCGTGGTCCGGTTGAAGAACAGATAGAGCAGGGCGCAGAGCAGGATGGTGGCGGCAATCACCGAGAGCTTGTCATAGGCCAGCACCAGGTCGCCGATGCGCACCACGCCCTGGCTGAACGGGGTCTCGATCTTGAGGTCGTCGGTGCCCCAGATCATGCCGGCGACCGAGCGCAGGAAATAGCCGAGCCCGATGGTTGCCATGATGATCGAGAACTGCGGATAACCGAGGATCGGGCGCACCACCAGGCGCTCGGCGAGCATGCCGAACAGCGCCATCGCGGCCACCGCGCAGGCGAAGCCGATCCAGTAATTGAGACCGAGAATCCCGATGAAGGTGAAGGCGAAAAATCCGCCCAGCATCATCAGGTCGCCCTGGGCAAAATTGACCACCTCGGTCGCCTTGTAAACAAGGACGAAACCGAGCGCGATCAGGCCGTAAACACAGCCAAGCGCCACGCCGCTCACCAGCTGCTGAACAAAGTCCAGCATCGTCGGCATTCCCCCTGACGCAGCGTGGTTCTATCGACCACGTTTTTGCGTCCCTCGTGATTTCGGTGTCTCGAACCGTCCGATTCGACACTTCGAATCCGGTTCGCAACCTCAATTACCTCGGACCATACAATCAAACCGTTGATCGGTGTCAACCGGCCATTGGCGGTAACACCTAGTATACGACAATATGGCGCGCCATCCGATCCGTGTTGCAAATGTCCTCTACTTTTGGTTTAGCTGGCGTAACGCTTGCCGCAGTGCTCAGATGCACCGGCGGCGATCCATAAATGACGCAGGGAGATCAAGGTGCGTATTTCTTCGATTTTTGCCGGCCTGACCCTTGCTCTGATGAGCAGCGTCGCCGGCGCGGACGATCTCACCATCGCGCTGATCCACGGCAAGACCGGGCCGCTCGAGGCCTATGCCAAGCAGACCGAAATCGGCCTGCGCATGGGGCTGGAATATGCCACCAAGAACACCATGACGGTCGGCGGCCGCAAGATCGTCGTCATCACCAAGGACGACCAGAGCAAGCCGGACATCGCCAAATCGGCGCTGGCCGAAGCCTATCAGGATGACAAGGCTGACATCGCGATCGGCACCTCGTCGTCCGCCGCCGCGCTGGCGATGCTGCCGGTCGCCGAGGAGAACAAGAAGATCCTGATCGTCGAGCCGGCGGTCGCGGACCAGATTACCGGGGAGAAGTGGAATCGCTATATCTTCCGCACCGGCCGCAATTCCTCGCAGGACGCCATTTCCAACGCGGTGGCGATCGGCAAGCCCGGCGTCACCGTCGCCACCCTGGCGCAGGATTATGCATTCGGCCGCGACGGTGTCGCTGCGTTCAAGGAAGCGCTGGCCAAGACCGGCGCGACGCTGGCCGCCGAGGAATATGTGCCGACCACCACGAGTGATTTTACCGCGGTGGCGCAGCGCCTGTTCGATGCCCTCAAGGACAAGCCGGGCAAGAAGATCATCTGGATCATCTGGGCCGGCGCCGGCGATCCGCCCGGCAAGCTGCAGGACATGGACCCCAAGCGCTACGGCATCGAGCTCTCGACCGGCGGCAACATCCTGCCCGCACTCGCCGCCTACAAGCGGCTTCCCGGCATGGAAGGCGCCACCTACTATTATTACGACATCCCGAAGAATCCGATCAACGACTGGTTCGTCGCCGAGCACCAGAAGCGTTATAACGCCCCGCCGGATTTCTTCACCGCCGGCGGCTTCGCCGCGGCGATGGCCGCCGTTACGGCGGTCGACAAGGCCAAGTCGACCGACACCGAAAAGCTGATCGCGGCGATGGAAGGCATGGAATTCGATACGCCGAAGGGCAAGATGATGTTCCGCAAGGAGGATCACCAGGCGCTGCAAAGCATGTATCACTTCCGCGTCAAGGTCGATCCGAACCTGGCCTGGGCCGTCAACGAGCTGGTTCGCGAATTGAAGATCGAGGATATGGCGATCCCGATCCGCAACAAGCGGTAGACTCGGATTTCAACGTAGCATTTCAACGGGTCGTCCCTGCGAACGCAGGGACCCATAACCCCTGGCCTTGAAAGTGAAAAAAGGCATCTGCCGCATTGCTATAATGAGATTGCGCGCCGCGTGCGACGAGCGCAATTGCGCTCGCGCAGGGGTCCCCTGCGTTCGCAGGGACGACCCGTTGAGAGTTTGTGCGAGAGCATGACATTCACGCTTGAAACCCGCGACCTGACGATCCGCTTCGGCGGCCACGTCGCCGTAAACCATATCAGCTGCACCTTTCGTCCGGGTGAGCTCACCGCCATCGTCGGTCCGAACGGCGCCGGCAAGACCACCTATTTCAACCTGATCTCGGGACAACTCAAGCCGACCGAAGGCCGGGTGCTGCTGGACGGCGAGGACATCACGCGGCTTTCGGCGCCGATGCGGACCCGCGCCGGTCTCGGCCGCGCCTTTCAATTGACCAACCTGTTTCCAAATCTCAGCGTCGAGGAGAATGTCCGGCTTGCGGTCCAGGCGACGCGCGGCGTGCATTACGACATGCTGCGGCCCTGGATGAAGCGCACCGACCTGATCGCGCAGGCCGATCAAATCCTCGACAGCGTCGCGCTTTCCGGCCGGCGCCGCGTCGCGGCCACCACGCTGTCCCATGGCGACCAGCGCAAGCTCGAGGTCGCGCTGATGATGGCGCTGGAGCCGAAGGTTTTCATGTTCGACGAACCGACCGCCGGCATGAGCGTGGACGAGGTCCCGGTGGTGCTGGACCTGATCGCGAAGCTCAAGCAGGACATGAGCCGGATCATCCTCTTGGTCGAACACAAGATGGACGTGGTGCGATCGCTGGCGGACCGCATCATCGTGCTTCATAACGGCCAGTTGGTCGCCGACGGCAAGCCGACCGAAGTGATCGCCTCGCCGATCGTGCAGGAGGCCTATCTCGGCGTCAGCAGCGGCAGGCCTCTTGCCGGAGAGCCGGCGGCATGACCGAACTCCTGACGCTCCGCGGCGTCCACACCCATATCGGCCGCTACCACATTCTGCAGGGCGTCGATTTTGGCGTGCCGCAAGGCCGCACCACGATGCTGCTCGGCCGTAACGGCGCCGGCAAGACCACGACCCTGCGTACCGTGATGGGTCTGTGGCGCGCTTCCGCCGGCGAAATATCGCTGGCCGGGCGTCGGATCGAGGCCAGCGCCACCCCCGATATCGCCTGCGCCGGCATCGGCTACGTGCCGGAAACCATGGCCGTGTTCTCCGACCTGACGGTCAAGGAAAACCTGGTGCTGGCGGCGCGCGCCGGTCCGCTCGACGACAAGCGCCTGAGCTGGATCTTCGGCTTCTTTCCGGCGCTGCAGCGGTTCTGGCTGTCGCGGGCCGGGACGCTCTCGGGCGGCCAGAAACAGATGTTGTCGATTGCCCGCGCGATCGTCGAGCCGCGACAGCTGCTGCTGATCGACGAGCCGACCAAGGGGCTGGCGCCGGTGATCGTCGGCGCGCTGCTGGAATGCCTGTCGGAAATCAAGCGATCCGGCACGACCGTGCTGCTGGTCGAACAGAATTTCCGCGTCGCAAGCGAGCTCGGTGATGCGGTCGTCGTCATGGACGGTGGCAAGATCGTGCATCAGGGAAGCATGGCCGACCTGGTTCAGGACACCGCGCTGCAGGAACGCCTGCTTGGTCTAAGTCTCGAGGCCCATCAATGACCGACATCGACGCGGGCGCGGCGCTGCCCAAGCAACCGCGGGACCTCATCCCCTATCTGCTGCCTGTGGCGCTGGCCCTGGTCGCCATGCCCCTGATCGGCTCCCCCAGTTCCTGGATCACGCTGACCGTCGCCAGCCTGGCGATGGGAATGATGATCTTCATCATGGCCTCCGGACTGACGCTGGTATTCGGCCTGATGGATGTGCTGAACTTCGGTCACGGCGCCTTCATTTCGATCGGCGCCTATGCGGCGACCTTGGTGCTGTTGCCGATGGCGAGTTTCGTGCAGGCGGATTCGCTCTGGCTCAATCTGGTCGCGGTGCTTCCCGCGGTGCTGCTGGCGATGGCGGTCTCGGGCGCGATCGGGCTCGCCTTCGAGCGGGTGCTGATCCTTCCGGTCTATGGTAACCATCTCAAGCAGATCCTGATCACCATGGGCGGTTTGATCATTGCCGAGCAGGGCCTGCTGGCGCTGTGGGGCCCGCAGCAGATTCCGTTGCCGCTGCCGACCTCGTTGCGCGGGTCGTTCATTCTCGGCGACGTTGCCATCGCCAAATATCGCGTGCTGGCGATGCTGGTCGGCCTTGCCGTCTTTGCCGGCATGATGCTGGTGCTCAACCGGACCAAGATCGGCCTGTTGATCCGCGCCGGCGTCGAGAACGGCGAGATGGTGGAGGCGCTCGGCTACCGCGTGCGCCGGCTGTTCCTCGGCGTGTTCATGGCGGGCTCGGCGCTGGCCGGTCTCGGCGGCGTGATGTGGGCGCTGTATCGCGAACAAATCCAGGCTTCGATGGGTGGCGACCTGATGGTACTGGTGTTCATCGTCGTCATCATCGGCGGGCTCGGCTCGGTCGGCGGCTGCTTCATCGGCGCCATATTGGTGGCGATGGTCGCCAATTACGGCGGCTTCCTGGTGCCCAAGCTGGCGCTGATCTCCAACATCATCCTGATGGTGGCGATCCTGATGTGGCGCCCGCGCGGCCTCTACACGGTGACCCAGCGATGATGATCCTGTCGGGCGATCCGCCGCGCGGCCGCGCGCTGACCATCCTGCTGGTGGTCATCGTCGTCACGCTGGCGCTGGCGCCGTTTCTGTTCCCCGGCGCCAAGGCGCTCAACGTCGCCGCCAAGATCTGCATCTTCGCGGCACTGGTCGCCTCCTACGACATCCTGCTCGGCTATACCGGGTCGGTTTCGTTCGCGCATACGATGTTTTATGGCATCGGCAGCTATGCGGTCGCGATCGCGCTGTTTTCGCTCGGACCGAACTGGTCGTCGATCGGGGTCGGATTGGTGATCGGCCTGCCGCTCGCGGCATTGCTGGCGCTGGCGATCGGCCTGTTCTCGCTGCGGGTGCAGGCGATCTTCTTCTCGATGATCACGCTCGCGGTGGCGTCCGCCTTTCTGGTGCTGGCGTCGCAATTGTCGTGGCTGACCGGCGGCGAGGACGGACGCAGTTTCTCGGTGCCTCAACTGCTGCGCCCCGGCAGCGAGCTGATTTCCAAGCAGGTCTTCGGCTTTGCCGTCAATGGCCGCACGCTGACCTACTATATCGTGTTCCTGATCGCGGCCTTGATGATTCTGGCGCTGCTGCGCATCGTCAATTCTCCGTTCGGCCGCGTGCTGCAGGCGATCCGGGAGAACCGCTTCCGCGCCGAGGCGCTGGGTTATCGCACCGTCTTTCACTTGACGCTGGCCAATTGCATCGCCGCGCTGGTCGCGGCGATGGCCGGGGCGCTGAGCGCCTTGTGGCTGCGCTACACCGGCCCCGATACCTCGCTGAGCTTTGCCATCATGCTGGATATCCTGCTGATGGTCGTGATCGGCGGCATGGGCACGATCTACGGCGCCATCATCGGCGCCACGCTGTTCATCCTGGCGGAAAATTACCTGCCGACCCTGATGGGCTCGATCTCCACCTCGATGACCAGCGCCGGCCTGCCGATCCTGCCCGGCCTGTTTCATCCCGACCGCTGGCTGTTGTGGCTCGGCGTGCTGTTCGTCGTCAGCGTCTATTTCTTTCCAACCGGCATCGTCGGCCGGCTGAGACGGCGCGCGGAGGACCAGCCGCGGGGGTGAAGGCAGGCGCTCCGATCAATGCGCCGGAGCCAGGCCCTTTGCCCGACGGGTCAAGGCGACCGCGATCGCAGCCAGCACCAGAACCGCGCCAAGCACGGCAAACGTATCGCTGAAGCCCATCACCAGCGCCTGGTGTTTCACCGTGCGGCCGAGCGCGATAACCGCCTGCTGGTGGGCCGCCGCGGAATCCGGCACGCCGTGGGCCATGAAATAATCGGTCATCTGGGCGATCCTGCCGCGGACTTCCTCGCGGCCGAGCGTGACGGACTGGCCGATGATGTTGGAGTGGAACTGTTCCCGTTTGGTGATGATGGTGGCCAGCACCGCGGTGCCGACGGCGCCGCCCAGGTTGCGGAACATGTTGCTGATGCCCGAGGCCGCCGCGGCATCCTGCGGGGCGATCTCGCTGGTGATCACCGAGGTGAGGGGCGCCAGCACCATGGCCTGGCCGATCGCGCGCACGATATTGGGGATCCAAAGCTGGTCGCCGGCATAATCAGGCGACATCGCCGTGTTCATGAAGCAGCTATAAGCGAAGATCATCAGTCCGATGAAGGCGATGTAGCGCGTGTCGAACCGCTGCATCAGCTTCGGCACCAGCGGAATCAGCAGCAGCTGCGGCAATCCGGTCCACGCAAGCACCGCGCCGATCTGTTCGGCGTTGTAGCCCTGCGCCTGGCCGAGATAAGCGGGGAGGATATAGACCGAGCCGAACAGCGCGAAACCCAGCAGCGTCACCGAAATGGTGCCGAAACCAAAATTGCGCCCCTTCAAGAGCCGCAGCCGGATCAGCGGCTTTT
>JAQGJF010000916.1 GCA_028290765.1 Tardiphaga sp. | reverse complement strand
TAAAGAACTCGTTCGTCACCGGCGCTGGCCGGCGAAGTAATCCCCATCAGGACGACGGCTGCGGCCGCCAGTCCCATTCCCCTGATACCAAACATTGTGGCCCCCGTTTCTTGTTGGGACCATGTTTCGCACAAAGGATTTGCGTCGCCGCTAAGTCTAGCAAGTACAATTTAGACGAATACTTCTAAAAACTGCGGTTAGTTAGATCTATACTTGAATCGAATTCGAATAAAATTTGAGATGATCGAAATCGATTCAAATTTTAATTTTAAGCTCCCGACCGCTGAAAACAGGGCGGATCTGATCGGAAATGGCGCCGGGATTAACGGGTGCGGCGCGCGCCAGGCCCGTCGGAACGGCCCCGGAAACGCGCGGAGGGTGCTGCCAAAGTTCGGAAAAAACGGGAATTGGCAGGCGCGGCCGTTTACCGCGCGCTAATGCTGTCGTCGAGTGTCTCGGCCAGCTGCTCGTGGACGAACTCGAGCGCGAAGCCTTCTTCGAGGTGCCGGACCACCCGGGCCTGGACCCGGCCGAGCGAAACCTGGGAATGCACCGGCGGACGGTTTTCCGCGGCAATCGCCGCTCCCGACAGCGACAGGTCGATGATGCGGCAGGTCATCTGGCCGCCGTCCTCGAGCGTGAGCAGGGCGATCGGGTTGCGCGGCACGATACGGTCGTGGCGGCGATCCTCCGGCAGGTTGAGGATGTCGCGGTTGGCGAGCCAGGTCAGCTGCGCCGCCAGCTTGTCCCGCTTGCGCGGCGTCGCGCCGACACTCATGGCAAAACCATTGTCGATGATGCGGGTGATCTTGCCCTCGACCCGGCCGATATGGTCGAGATAGGCGATGACGCGGTCGCCGACATTGCCGATGCCGGGCGCCAGCATGGCCAATCCGCCCGGCGACATATTGATGATCTGGCAGGGAAACTCTCGGCGGTCCGGCAGCATGTAGCGGCCCAGCAGATGAACCTTCACCCGCTGGAAGCGCCGCCGCTCGACGGCGGACGGAAGTACGGATTTTTGCGCCAACGCCATATTGCTGCACCGCTCGATCGCGACAACCCTACGGCGATCAGGGTTAATGGTGCGTTAGCAATCGCGGTATCGCCGGAAAGCATTTATCACATCATCGCGCGGAGGCAGACATGCGATGGAACCTGGATGCTTGCCTGGGAGCCGATGGTCACACCGCCGGCGAAGACACCTCCGCCTTCAAGGCCTCGCGCAGGCGACGTGCGAGGTCCGCCTTGCGGTAGGGTTTGGTAAGAATGACGGATTCCCCGCTCGCCCGGCCATGCTTGATCAGGGTTTCCAAGGCGTAACCGGAGGTCAGAAGCACCGGCAGTCGCGGTCGCGCCTGCTGCGCGCGATCCGCGAGCTCCCATCCATTGATGCCGCCGGGCATGACGATGTCGGTGAAAAGAACATCGATGTGAGCATCTGTTCCCAGCTTCTGCAGGGCGTCGTTGCCATCGACGGCGGCAATGACCGCATAGCCGAGGCTTTGCAGGCACCTGACCGCATAGGTGCGAACGAAGGGATCGTCCTCGACCACCAGAATGGTCTCGGCGCCACCTGCCGTCATCTGGCTCGCCTCCCTTTGATTGCGCTCCGGCCTCGTCGGCAGATCGGCCGCGCGCACCGGCAAATACATTCGCACGGTCGTGCCGAGCCCGGGTTCGCTATAGATCGCGACGTGGCCGTTGGATTGCTTCACAAAGCCGTACACCATGCTGAGGCCGAGCCCGCTGCCCTTGCCGACTTCCTTGGTGGTAAAGAACGGTTCGAAAACCCGATCCAGGACTTCTTTCGGCATGCCCTCGCCGGTATCGGTAACCGCGATCTGGACATAGTCGCCGGGCCGGACCTCGGGATGCAGGGTCTGATATTGATCGTCGAGAAAGGCGCTGGCCGTCGTGATGGTAAAACGTCCGCCGGTGGTCATGGCGTCCTGCGCATTGAGGCCAAGGTTGAGAAGCGCCGACTCGAGCTGGGCCGGATCCGCGAAGGCTCCGGGAATGTCAGGATCGAAATCGATCTTGATATCGATGTCTTCACGCAAGGTCCTTCGCAGCAATTTGTGCATCGACTCCAGAAGATTGTTGCAATCGATCTCGACCGGACGGAGCGTCTGGCGGCGGCTGAAGGCCAGTAGCCGCTGCGTCAGTTCCGCCCCGCGTTCGCCGGCCCGGCCGATATCGTCGGCGAGCTGCCGCAAATCCTGCCGGGCCTTGAGCTGATCGCTGAGAAATTCCGAATTGCCGACGATCACGGTCAGCAGATTGTTGAAGTCGTGGGCGATTCCCCCGGACAACTGCCCCACCGTCTCCATCTTCTGGGCCTGCACCAGTTGCTCTTCGGTTTTCTTGCGATCGGTGAGATAGTGAATGATTCCGACGAAGATCGATTCTCCATCCTGTATGGCTTCACCGACCGACAGGTCCATCGGGAACGTCGAGCCGTCCCGGCGCTGGCCCGTCACCTCGCGGCCAATGCCGATGATCTTGCGCACCCCGGTCTGGTGAAAATTGTCGAGGTACCCATCGTGTTCGGCGCGGTACGGCGCCGGCATCAGCATCTTGACGTTCTGGCCGACGATCTCCTGGGCCCGGAATTTGAACAGCCTTTCGCACGCCGGGTTGAACATCAGCACGCAGCCGCGGGCATCGATCAGGATGACGCCGTCGACGGCGGTATCAACCACCGCCTTGAGCCGTGCGGCGCTTTCGCGCAACGCCCTGCCGACCCGTTCGCGTTCGGTCAGATCGTGAACGATGCCGACAAAAATCGATTCCCCGTCCTGGATTGCCTCGCCGACTGCAAGGTCCATCGGAAACGTGGATCCGTTCTTGCGCTGGCCGAACACCTCGCGACCGATGCCGATGATCTTTCTCACGCCGGTCTGGTGGAAATTGTCGAGGTAGCGATGATGCTCATCGCGATACTGCGCCGGCATCAGCATCTTGACGTTCTGGCCGATCACCTCGTCGGCCCTGTAGCCGAACAACTTTTCGCAGGCCGGATTGAACATCAACACATGGCCGCGGGCGTCGATCAGGATCACGCCACTGATGGCCGTGTCGACGACCGCCCGCAGCAAGGCCGCATCGATGCCCGGCGGCCCGCTCGCCGGGCTGTTAGGACCGTCTTGCAACATTTTGGCGATGCGCCCTGTTTTCCGCGAGACAGGTGTAAACCACGGTCAGCAAAGTCGTGGGCGTGAAGGGTTTGCGCAGACAGCGCGCCGCACCGAGATCGAGCGCCATGCTCAGAAAATCCGGAGCTGGCGACCGATTCTGGGCGAAGACGTAACCGGATATGGCGATCAGCGGCACTGTCGGGGCACGCTCATGAAACACCCTGACCGATTCAAAACCGTGCATATGCGGCATGAAAATATCGACGATCATCAGATCGAACGAGTCTTTCTCGAGGGCGTCGAGACCGCTTCCAGCGCCATCCGCGATTACCACTTGAAAGTCCTTGTCTTCCAGCCATGTGCGAATGGACGAACAGACCAACACATCGTCGTCGACGATGAGAATGCGGGACATGGCAGGGCTTTCCCCGTGTAGCCGTTACAACGTGGCGGGCTCTTGGTTGTATTTTTGTCGAATCACCCCATGGCCCTACGCTCGGGCCAAAACCCGGAACTGTCTATGCGAAATGATACACATCTGGACAATTAACGGGTATTGCGTCGATTTTGCTATTTTAGCGGGTGGAGCCGGAATTCAGCAGGGCAGCAGGATACCGATCACTATCGGCGCGAAATCGCAAAGGCCGGGGATCGGGCCGATGACGTCAGCGCAGGCCCTCATACACCATGAAGCCGCGGGCGACCGACCATTTGCGCAGCGCGCGGGGATGGAAGCGCCGCGGCGGATGGCCGATGGTGCGCCATGAGGTGAGGTTGAAATCCTTCAGCGCATGGTGTTCGCCCTCGAGCGGCGCCAGCAGGCCGATGAGGCTCAGCGGCGTGTGCGCCCGGTTATTGAACGGCAGCAGCAGTAATTCCAGATGCACCTTGGAGCCGTCTGCGGCGCTGGCGGTGACGCCGGCGACGATGGCGAGCAGTTCCTCGGCGACGATGCCGACCAGATCCTCGATCTCGCGGCGGCTGTCCGGCATGAACAGGGACGCAAAACCCTGACCCTTGAGATCGCAGTCGAGCAAGGCGCAGACCCGGGTGCCGGCCACACGAAACGGGTGGCCGGCACCCGGATCGTAAGACAGCACGAAGATGTCGCCGAGCAGTTCGCGCACCGGACCGGGCTCGATGTCGCTGCGGTCGGGGGCACGCTCGGCGCCGCGCTGGTCGTCCCAATAGGCGAAAAATTCGCGGCTCGACGGATGCTTCATTATTCAAACCCTGCTCGCGGGCGGCCGTGAAAGAGACAGATCTGTCCCGTTTTCACGCACGCGCGCCCCTGCTTGTTTCTGCAGGACAGGCTTTGCAGCGTCCATGCCGCCGCCACGTTTGCGCCGGTTCGGCGCGTGGATTGTGGCGTTAACGTTAAATTAAGCATGTAGTTGGCGCGGCGCCGATAACGGGTAGTGTCCGCGCACTCCATTGCTTCAGCGGCTTTTCTCCAGGGGGCCGGCGAGGCACACGATTACAGGGTGGCTGCAAACAGGTTTGGTCATCGGCGGGGAGGGGTAGGGATCTCGCGCGAAAGACCGGTCCAGTGAAAGGGAGAGCTTCTCAGGCTCTCCCTTTTTCTTTGTCTTCTTTTTCTCTTGCTTTGCGCGGACCGCATCGGCATGCGGCGGCGACGATTTAACACGATGTTACGTTTTGCTGCCGTTTTGGTATTTGACGCAACCTGCGGAACGCTGAAAATTCCTCGACAAGAACCAAAAAGTCGAGGGAAGGAACATGCCGCAATTCGGGCTGCTGTCGGCAGCATCTATCCTGGCGGTGGCCGTCGTCGCGACCGCGCCGGCAGCGGCGAAGGAAGTTCTGATCGCGGACGTGGTTGAGCTGTCCGGAGGCGGCGCAAGCAACGGCGTCAACTGGAAGGACTCGAACTCGCCGCCGACGAGATCAACGCCAAGGGCGGTATTCCCGGCCAGCCGATCAAGCTCATCCATCTCGATACCCAGACCAATCCCGGAACGTCGCGCGCGATGGTCCAGAAGGAGCTCGACGGAGCAGCCGCTGGCCGTCGATGTTCGCCGCGTGAGGTTTCGTGAACAAGCGATCTAATAGACAAAAAAGGGAGGATGTCATGAATGCATTGTCGAGGCGAGCTCGTATCCTGGCGGCGCTGCTTTGCGCCGGATTATCGTGCTCGTCCGCCATGGCCGCGGATGTCGATCTGACATCCCCGGTCAATGTGACCGGCGGCGCCGTCGCCGGCGTGCATCAAGGCGACCTGTCGGTATTCAAGGGCATTCCGTTCGCGGCGCCGCCGGTTCGCGAGCTGCGCTGGCGTGCTCCGGCGCCCGTCGTCCCCTGGCAAGGCGTGCGCATCACCGATCGCTATTCGCCGATGTGCCTGCAGGCGCTAAGGTCCAAGAATTCCGTGTTCTACCTCGGTGAAGAACCCTCCAGCGAGGATTGCCTCTACCTGAATGTCTGGTCGCCGCAGCCAAGGCCGGATGCGAAGCTGCCGGTGATGGTGTTCGTGTATGGCGGCGGATGGACGATCGGGTCCGGTTCGCTGCCGCTGTATTCCGGTGAGGGCCTCGCCCGCAAAGGTGTCGTGGCCGTCACCTTCAATTACCGGGTCGGGGCGCTCGGTTTCTTCGCCCACCCCGAATTGACGGCCGAGTCGAAGCGCGGCGCCTCCGGCAATTACGGTTTGATGGATATCGCAGCCGCGCTCGCCTGGGTCCGCGACAACGTCGCCGGTTTCGGCGGCGATCCGGGCAATGTGACGCTGTACGGCCAGTCGGCCGGTGCAGTCGCGATTTCGCTGATCGAAACCTCGCCGCTTGCCAGGGGCCTGTACCATCGCGTCATCGGCCAGAGCGGTGGCTATGCGCTCGGCGGCGCCACGCCGACTCTGGTTCAGGCGGAGCAACAGGGCGTCGCGCTGGCGGAGAAGCTGAAGGCGCCGTCGTTGCAGGCGCTGCGCGACAAGGGCGGTGACGCGATCGTCGCGGCCGATCCTGCATCGCGCCCGAACATCGACGGCTTCGTGCTGCCGAAATCTCCGGACGAGGCCTATCGTGCGGGCGAGGAGGCGCGGGTCCCGGCGCTGGTCGGCTCCAATGCCGATGAGGGGAC
>JAQGJF010000849.1 GCA_028290765.1 Tardiphaga sp. | reverse complement strand
GACGTGCCGGTGGAGTTTGCGATTCCCTCGACCGGCCCGGTCGGCTGGTCCACCAGTCTCCATGTGGTTGCGAACGCCGCCGAGCCCGAACTGGCGGCGCAATATATCGACCTGCACCTCGGCGCGGCGATCCAGGAGCAGATGCTGAAGCCACCCTTCGACGTCATCCCGACCAATTCCAAGGTCAAACTCGAAGGCGCCATCACCAAGTCGCTGGCCAAGAGTCATGACGATCTCGCGAAGATCCGCACGCTGGATTGGGCCAAGCTCAATCCGCAGCGCGGCGCGCTGATCGACCGGTTCAACCGCGACATCAAGATCTGACGGCTATCAATCGAGGTGGCTGGCGATGATGAACGTGTCGGAATCCAAACTCGCACTGCCATTGGTAGCGCTGTTTGTCGCGTTCTTCATCGCGCCGCTCGTTGTGCTGCTGGCGCTGTCGCTGCACGCCGACGTCGCCATGAAAACCTGGACGGTGGCCCACTACGTCAAATTTTTCACCGACTCGTTTAACATGTCGGTGCTGTTCGGGACGCTGCTGCTGGGTGTCAAGGCCACGCTGGTCTGTTTTCTGTTCGGCTTTCCGATCGCCTGGCTGTGCGCCCGCGCCAGCGCGCGCTGGCAGAGCGTGCTGCTGTTCCTGGTGATCCTGCCGATCCTCACCAGCGTGGTGGTGCGGACGTTTTCCTGGATCGTCATCCTCGGCCGCCAGGGCGTGCTCAACAAGATCGCGATGGGGCTGGGTCTGGTCGACGAGCCGATGCGCCTGCTTTACACGGAGGTCGGCGTCGTCATGGTGCTGGCGCAGGTGCAGATGCCGCTGATGGTGCTGCCGATCCTCACGGTGTTGTCGCGGATGGATCCCAACCTCGCCGACGCGTCGCGTGTGCTCGGCGCGGGCGAGTGGCGGACGCTGTGGAAGGTCACGCTGCCGCTGTCGATACCGGGCATCATCGCCGGCTGCATCCTCACTTATTCGGCCAGCATCACCGCCTTTGTCACGCAGTCTCTGATCGGCGGGGCCCGGCTGATCTACATGCCGCTGAATATCTACCAGCAGGCGGTCGGTGCCAACAACTGGCCGTTCGCCGCGGCGATCTCGATCATCTTCATGGTCGCGGTGATCGCCGTGGTCGCCGTTTTGAGCCTGATCGCGCGAAGGAGCGAAACCCATGCCCGCGGGTAGCAGCGTTCAATGGGACGCCTGGTCGATCAAGCTGGTGTTCGGCGTGCTGTCGGTCATTGCGCTGGTGTTACTGATCGCGCCGACGCTGATCGTGCTGATCACGTCGTTCACCGCGTCGCAATCGCTGAAATTTCCGCCGGAGAGCTTCTCGCTGCGCTGGTACGCGGCGTTATGGGATGCCGACCAGATGCAGCGCGCCGCCTGGAACAGCCTGGTCATCGCATTCTGGACCACGCTGATTTCAGTGGTGCTCGGAACCGCGGCGGCGATCGCTATCGCCCGCAGCCAATCGCCGCTGCTGCGGGTGACGGATCTGCTGTTCATGTCGCCTTTGCTGCTGCCGGCGCTGGCATTTGGTTTTGCCGCGCTGATCTTCATCAACAAGCTTGGCTTCACACCCAGCATTCCGTTCCTGGTGCTCGGCCACGTCATCGTCTGCGTGCCGTTCGTGCTGCGCACCACGCTGGCCTCGCTGTCGCAACTCGATCCGGCGCTGCTGGAGGCCTCGCAAAGTCTGGGCGGCGGCCCGTGGATGACGTTCCGGCGGGTAATCCTGCCGCTGATCTCCTCGGGCGTCGGCGCCGGCGCGTTTCTGGCCTTCATGGCCTCGTTCGACAATGTGCCGGTGTCGCTGTTTCTCGCCGATGAGCGCACCGAGGTGCTGCCGATCCACCTCTGGCAGCAGATCGAAACCAACCTCGACGTCCGCACCGCCGCGGCTTCCGGGGTGATCGTCATCGCCACGCTCATCCTCATGCTCGCCGCGGAGAAATTCGCCGGGCTGACCCAGCAGATGCGCTGACCGATGCCTGGCATCTCCATTCATGTCGTCGACGTATCGCGCGGGATTGTCGCCGCCGGCATGCGGGTCGAGCTGCGGGCGAGCCTGGATGGCGGGTTCGATCCGGTCCTGGACGGTGAGATCGATGCCAAGGGACATCTGGTCCATCCCGCTCTGTCGAAGACGTTCCAGGCCGGGCGCTACCGTGCCGTCTTTCACGTCGGTGACTATTACCGCGACCGCGGCGTCACCACTGCGGCGATTCCGTTTCTTGACGTGGTCAATTTCGACTTCGGCATCGCCGATCCCGAACAGCATTTTCACCTGCCGCTCAAATGCACACCGTGGGGCTATTCCTGCTTTCGCGGCGGCGCGTAGCACGCCACAAGACCAAAATCGACCCTGAGGAAACAGGCGGATGACGACGTTGATCCATGATCGCGCGATCTCGATCGCGGGGCTGAACGAGGTCCAACAGAGCGACTTCGTTGGCGTGCTCGGCGATATCGTCGAGCATTCGCCGTGGGTTGCTGAGCGTGCCTTCGCCAAACGGCCGTTCCTCTCGGTCCAGGACCTTCATGCCCAATTGATGGAATGCATTCGCGCCGCATCGCGCGACGAAAGAATCGCGCTGTTCAACCGCCATCCAGAACTCGCCGGCAAGGAGGCCGTTGCCGGAGAGATGACCGAGAATTCCACCAGCGAACAGGGCCGGCTCGGCCTGGACCGGCTGCCGTCGGGACAATTCGAGCTTCTTTCCCGGCTCAATCGCGACTACCGCGCCAAATTCGGATTTCCTTTCATCGCCGCGATGCGGCTGCACCGCGACCTCGATTCGGTGCTGCGCCAGTTCGAGGCGAGGCTACGCAACGATGTCGAGGCCGAAATCGACGGGACGTTGCGGGAGATCTCGGAGATCGTGTTCGGCCGGCTCTGCAGGATCGTTTCGGTCGAGAGCGCTGGCTAGGTCGTGACCCGATGCCGGAGACGGCGTGCCGAGGTTCCGCGCTATTCGGCTTCATTCTGGTGTTGCCCATGCTATAATCGGGTTGCCAGACTTAAGACGTTCACCAGACTTGCGACGTTCGCTTGCGAGGACAAAATGAGCAGCGTCATCGACGACTATCTCGTGGATCCCGAAGTATCCCTCCTGGATAAGACGCGCATGCAGGCCCAGGTCCTGGTGCCGGTTCTTCGTGCGTTGCGAGACGAACTGGGCAAGGACAAGGCCGACGCCATCGTGAAGCAGGCATTGCGCGACTGGTCGAAGCAGTTGTTCGCCGCACTGGGCGACGGCATCGAGGGCAGCCCGCGGCGCAAATGGGCTGCCGTCCAAAGCGTCTTCGGCGAGGTCTCGGGCAAGGAGGTCGAGGTCGAGATTCTGCGCCATGACCAGGAGGCGCTGGACATCGACGTAACGCGCTGCCGCTTCGCCGAGTTCTTCCGCGCGTTGGGCGAGCCCGAGCTCGGCGCGCTGCTGATTTGCGAGACGGATTTCGATATCGCGGCGATCGGCGAAGGCGAAGTCAGCCTCGAACGCGCTCAAACCATCATGCGCGGCGCGCCAAGCTGCACCTTCCGCTACAAGTTCGCACCGCGGTGATGTTCTCCGTCGGCGACGGGGCCACGACCGCGGCAGCCAGGTTACGGGAATGCTCGGCCGGCACGCATTGCGGCAAGCCATCTCGTCAGCGCTTCTCGAGTTGATCCATCAACGCGATGTTGACCCGCTCGATCGGGTTCCGCATCGACGTGCCGGCCAAGCCGATCGAGACCAGTGCGATGGGCGCGTGGACCAGATCGATTCCATCGAGGAAGGCGCGTCCCAACGCAAGCCGAAGCAGGGTGAGGCGTTCGAGATCCGCTACCGCGCCTGTTACTGATTTATCTTCGCCGATCAGCGATAGCGAATGATGATGCGGGTCATTGCCATCGGTGATGGCGCCGGCGACGAGCAGATCCGATGCCGCTGGGGTAAAAATGTTTCGATGCGGTCGGCTCGGACAACAAAACCTTCAAGGTATTCACACGCGAGGAAGGCGGCTTTCACCATTGCCAGGTCGAAAACATCACCATCGGCACCAACTACATGTGGGACTGGCCGGAGGATGTGCTGAAACCGGGAAGGTGAGGGCCATTCGAGGTTAGCATTTCAACGAGTCGTCCCTGCGAATGTAGGGACCCATCACCCCTGGCCTTTGAAGTGGAAGAAGGGCATCTGCCACAGTGCCCCAACGATGGTCCTCGCCTTATGGGTCCCTGCGTTCGCAGGCACGATCCGTTGAGAGTTTGTGCGAGCAGTCCATCACGCCGCCAGCGTCTTCTCCGCACCCTTCCTTGCCGCAACCCGCGCCGCCAGCCGGATCGCCGCCTCATACGCCCCGATATCCGCAACACCCTTACCCACGATGTCAAACGCCGTTCCATGCGATGGCGTCGTGAACACAATGTCCAAGCCTGCTGTAATGGTGACGCCCTTGTTAAAACCTTTCAGCTTGGTCGCGATCTGGCCCTGGTCGTGATACATCGACAGCACGCTGTCATAGTCGCCGGCGAACGCCTTGATGTAGATGGTGTCGCAGGGGAACGGACCTTTGCAGTCGATGCCCTGTTCGGCCATCGCCTTCACCGCCGGCGCGATCACCTCGATCTCGTCGCGGCCGAACAGGCCGCCTTCGCCGGCATGGGGATTGAGTGCGCAAACCGCGATCCGCGGTTTGTCGATGCCGGCCTTGCGCATGGTGTCGTTGGACAATCGCAGCGCGTCGCAGATCCGCTCGAAGGAGATCTGCTGCACGGCTTCGCGCAAGGAGACGTGCGAGGTGGCGCGGGTCATCCATTGATTGTCGAGCACGTTCATCTCGCTGAACAGGCCGTGAAAATCGAGCAGGTGGGCGAACATCTTGTGCTCATCGGGAAATTTCCAGCCGCCCTTGTAGAGCGCCTGCTTGTTGAGCGGCGCGAACGTCAGCCCGTCGATCTGGCCCGCCTTGGCAAATTGAATGGCCGCCGCCAGCATATCGCCGGTCAGCCGGCCGGATTCCGGGCTGGAGATGCCGGGCGGCAGCAAATCGGGATCGATGTTGCCGAGATCGATCGCCGGAATGCTGCTGTCATTCCAGTCCGCGTCCGATGGCGACTTGATGAGCTTATAGGCGACGTCGACCTTGGCCGGGCGCATGCCGAGTTTCAGCACGCGAATATCGCCGACATAGATCAGCCGCGCCACGTCCCGGGCGCGCCCTTCGGCAAATATCCGTGCGGTCTGCTCCGGCCCGATCCCGGTGCAGTCGCCGGGGACGATGGCGATAATGGGTTTTGGTGTGGACATGCGCGGCACTCCTGGGACGGCGGCCAAAGCGGACGGCCGCAGGGTTTCAGCCATAATCGTCGACGATTTTGGCAGCGTCAAGCCGCGGTCGGCGCGCGGCAGCCTTGCTAGCCGGACTGGAAAATCCGCCGTTTGGCGTTCAGCACATGGGCTTCCATCAGCGAGGCGGCGGCGACCGGATTGCGCGAGCCCAGCGCCGCGACGATGGCGCGGTGCTCGGCGTTGGAGTCCTGCATGCGCTCCAGCGTCACCAGCGCCTGGCGGCGGAACAGATGCAATTCGCGAATAAAACTTTGATAGGTCTGCAGCAGGCGGCGGTTGCCGCTGAATTCGAGCAGCGTGCGGTGGAATTCCAGGTTGAGCGGATAATAGGCGTCGAGATCGCCGGACGCTGCGGCGACGTCCATGCGTTCGAGCTGCCGATTGAGCGCGGCAAGCTGTTCCGCTGTAATAATAGGGGCTAACTCACGGCCCGCCAGCGCGAACAGCGCGGAGCGCAGGTCGTAGAGTTCGGCGGCCTCAGTGCGGTCGATCTCGCGCACGAACGCGCCGCGGTTGACCACGAAGTTGAGCAGCCCCGACTGCTCCAGCCCGCGGCAGGCCTCGCGGATCGGCGCGCGGCTGACACCGAGCCGGGCGGCGAGATCCGCCTCGTTGATCCAGACGCCGGGCAGTAGCGCGCCGGTCTCGATCAGCCGGATGATCTCGTCGCGGACGATGCTCGGCAGCGACGCCTGCTTGTGGGCAGTCACGGTGTCGCGGGCATTTGGGGAAGCAGCAGTCATGTCCGCAGCGTAGCCAAGATGTGACCCAAAGCAATATCCAATATTGTCGACGATTATTGACATCCCGAATCCGGTCGGTAATCTAACCAACGTGGGCTCGGTCTGGTCGGGAATGGCCGGGCGACCCGCAACCGTCCCGGCGTCAGACCGGGAATGAGTCGAGGGAGCGAATGTCGGAACTGCTCGAGAACTTCAAGCACACCCGCGTCAAGACCAGTGGCGCCGAGATCGTGGTGAGCACCGCCGGCAATGGCCCACCGCTGCTGCTGATGCACGGCAATCCGTTCACCCACGTCACCTGGCACAAGATCGCGCCGCGCCTCGCCGAGGAATTCACGCTCGTGCTTCCGGACCTGCGCGGCTATGGCGACAGTTCCAAGCCGGATGGCGGCGCCGATCATTCGGCCTACTCGTTCCGCTCGATGGCGCTCGACCAGATCGAGTTGATGCGCCATCTCGGCTTTGAGAAGTTTTTCGCCGGCGGCCATGACCGCGGCGCCCGCGTGCTGCACCGGCTGTGTCTTGATCATCCGGAGGCCGTCACAAAGGCGGCCTTCATCGACATGCTGCCGCAGCATCATCTGCTGAACAACGTCACCCGCAAATGGGGCATGTTCTCCTGGCACTGGTTCTTCATGGTGCAGCCCAATCCGACGCCTGAGCGGATGATCAGCGCCGATCCGGAATTCTTCATTCGCCGCAAACTGTCGAAGACCGACCAGGGCACCAGCTTCTTCGATCCCCGCGCACTCGCCGAATATATTCGCTGCATCAAGGATCCGAAAACCGTCTACGGCATGTGCGAGGACTACCGCGCCACCTTCGGCGTCGATCTCGACATGGATACCGCAGATTTCGAAGCCGGCAGGAAAGTCACCTGCCCGTCGATGATCCTGTGGGGCGACAAGGGCGGCGTCGGGCGCAATCACGATGCCGCGGCGATCTGGTCACGCTATGCCACGCGGATCGAACGCACCGCCACTGTGCCGTCGGGGCACTATCTGCAGGAAGAATGCCCCGAAGAGACCTCGCGCGAGTTACGGGGTTTCTTCGCATCGGCATAGCGCCTCGTCATTCAACAGCAAAAAGCTGAATTAAGAATCGGGCGCACAAGTGCCCTGGGAGAACAGCCATGGAGACTGGTGCGGACGGCAAAACGCCATTGAGCAACCGGGTGTTCCTGCTGCTGTGCGGCATGGCGTTCATCATGTATGTCGACCGCACCAATATCTCGATCGTCGCGCCAATCCTGCAAAAAGAACTGCAACTGACCCACACCCAGCTTGGCCTGGTGTTCTCCGCCTTCGCCACCGCCTATGCCTGCTGCGGTGTGCCCGGCGCCTGGCTGAGCGACCGCTTCGGGGCGCGCCGCTTGCTGACCATCAGCGGGTTGATCTGGTCGGTGGCGACCATCGTGACCGGATTTTCATATGGTCTGGTGGCGATCGTCGCGGCGCGGTTCTTTGTCGGCGTCGGCGAAGCGCCGGTTTATGCCACTGCCGCGCGGGTGATCTCGACCTGGATTCCGGAGCACCGGCGCGGTCTCGCGCAGGGCGTGATGCATGGCAGCGGGCGGTTCGCCAATGCGCTGGCGCCGATCATCGTCACCGCGCTGATCGTGCTGTTGACCTGGCGTTTTGCCTTCGTGGCGCTCGGCGTCATCACCATCGCCTTCTTCACCTTCCTGTACATCTGGTTCCGCGACGAACCCCGCGAGCATCCCTCGATCACGGCCCAGGAACTCGCCGTACTGCGTCCATCGGGCGGCCAGGCGACCAGCGGGCGCATGCAGGAGCCGATCGTCTGGCCCGATCTGTTGCGGCGGGTCTGGCCGGCGTCGGCGGCCTGCTTTGCCCACGGTTGGATGCTGTGGTTCTTCCTGAACTGGGTGCCGACCTATTTCTCCACCCGCTACGGCATGAAGATCGAATCCTCCGCCGTGTTCTCGACCCTGGTGCTTCTGGGCGGAACGCTCGGCACCATGATGGGCGGGGTGCTGTCGGACTGGCATTTTCGGATCAGCAAGAACCGGCTGCGCGCTCGCCGCGACGTGATCATCTTCGGCTTTCTCTCTTCGATCATCGGTCTGGTGCCGCTGTTGTTCAGCAACAATCTGCTGCTCAACGCGGCGGGTCTCGGCGTCGCCTTCTTCCTGTCGGAACTGGCGGATTCACCGCTGTGGCTGGTCGGCGCCGAAGTCGCGCCGAAACACGCCGGGACATCGAGCGCGCTCACCTTTGCCGGAATGGCGGTGGCCGGCGCCGTTTCGCCGCTGATCGTCGGCAAGCTCCTGGACATCACCGGCGGCGACTGGTCGATCGCCTTCATGGCTTCCATCGCCGTGATGATCCTGGGCCCGCTGTTCTCGCTGTTCATTCGCCTCGACCCGTCGCTGGATTCCGGCCCGCCGCGCCCGCAGCCGCGTTCGGCGGAAGCGCTGGAGGGAGCGCGGAGCTGACCAACTCTCCACGTCATTGTCATTGGCAGCACACCGATTTCCGGCTGTAATAGCGACAAAAGCACCAATCGGCGTAAAGGGTGGGAACGGATGACGGCGAAGATCGATCTCCTGACCTTGCAGCTGTTCGTGGCGATCGTCGAGGAACAAAGCATCGCCAGGGCCGCGGAACGGAAGAACATCGCGGCATCGGCGGTCAGCCGCCGTATCTCCGACATCGAGGAATTGTTTCAGGTCGAGCTGCTGCACCGGCACTCGAAGGGGATCGAGCCGACGCCGGCGGGGTTTGCCTTGCTAGAACACGCCCGCATCATCCTCGGCAACATGGCCCAGCTCGAAACCGAGCTTTCGGGATACCGGCAGGGCAAGCGCGGGCACATCCGGGTGTGCGCCAACAAATCCGCCATCCTCGAATCGCTGGCCGATGAATTGAGTTCGTTCCTCGAACAGCATCCGCTGGTGCATATCGACCTCGAGGAAAAGATCAGCCCGGATATCGTCCACGCCGTCGTGGAGAACCGGGCCGATATCGGCATTTTCGGCGGCAACATCGCGGGACAGGAACTGGAAGTGCTGCCCTATCGCAGCGACCGGCTGGTCGTGCTGATGACGCGCGGCCACCAGCTTTCCGATCGGAAAAGCGTTCGCTTCCGTGACCTCATCGATCATGACTTCGTCAGCCTCGAAAAGGGCAGCTCGATCGAGACGCTGTGCATGAAAGCCGCGGCGGACCTTGGCAAGCAGCTCAAGCTGCGGATCCGCGTCAGCAGTTTCGACG
>JAQGJF010000823.1 GCA_028290765.1 Tardiphaga sp. | reverse complement strand
GATCGCGGAGCAGTGCTTCGGCACGCTCAAGGTCGACCGGTACCTGCTGGAATTCGACGATGAACGCTCCGGCTCCTTCGCGCCGCTGCGATTCATGCCCAAGGACAAGCATGTCGTGCTCGGCTTGATCACGACCAAAACGCCGCAACTGGAGAACGCCGACCTGGTGATGCGCCGGCTGGAAGAAGCGTCGCGGCTGGTCGAGATGGACCGCCTGGCGATCAGCCCGCAATGCGGATTTGCCAGCGTGGTGGAAGGCAACAAGGTGACGGAGGCCGACCAACGCGCCAAGCTCGAACTGGTCGTCGATATCGCGCGCAAGGCGTGGGGCCGGGGCTGACGGTTTTGAGCTGAGTCGGGATAGCCAACTCCGTCATTGCGAGGAGCTCTTGCGACGAAGCAATCCAGTTCTTGCTTCTTGGCTTCTGGATTGCTTCGCTTCGCTCGCAATGACGGAGTTAGCTATCCCGACTCAGCTTAAAGCCTTCCCGCTCCAGCCCGACAAGCTCACCACATCGAAGACCGGCCCGCGAACGGCCAGCGCGAAAACGGCATGCGATCGCGTGAGCGCGCGTAGGGGAATTCCGCCGCCGGAGGGCGGCGCCGGCTCTTGATGCCGCCTTGCGGCTCGCCGCTCAGGAGCACCACGAAATCGGTGCCCTTGCCGGTCTCGGAGCTCAACGCCTCATCGGTGACAATCAGGGAAGAGCGCGGCGCAATCCCGGCGATACGGTCCAACACGTCCTGCGGAATGACAATCCGGTCGAGCGCGGTTTTGGCGCTGACCGAATCCGCGCCGGCTTGCGAACGTCCGCTCTCCAGCGAGACGACGCTCCACCGCAGGCCGGTGTCGCCGCCGGTCCGGTCCATGGCGGTGAAAACATGGGTGCCGATCGGACGCTCGGCATCCACGATGGTGACCGGACTCTCCAGGATCGGCTCAAAGGCCTGGCGGATATAAAGCCGCTGGGTCTTGCGGCTGATCAACACCGATACCGGCTCGCCTTCGCGCGCCGCCTGGCGCGCCGCGGCTGTTGCCGCGATCCGCGCGGCCTCGGCGGCGGCGGCGGCTTCGCGCGCGGTCGTGACGGCATCGAGTTTCGGTTGCTGCTCCGCCTTGGCGGCAGCCAATTGCGCCTCCAGCTCGGCGATCCTCGCGACCGCCTGCGCCTTGTCGCGCTCCGCCCGCTCCCTGGCCTCGGGCGACATCGCGGCGCCGAGCGCGGTTTCGGCGGCCGCCAGTTGCTCGCCGGCCCGAAGCTTCAGATTTTCCGCGACACGCACCGAGATCATCGCCCGCGACGATTCCCGGAACGCCGCGACGGTGGCGAGTCTCGCCTGATCCGCCTTTCGGGTCGCCTCGTCCGCCGCGGCGGCGAGGGAGGCGGCCAAGGCGCCGGCGCCTGGTTTCGGCTGGAACAGAACCGGATGGGCGATCTCCATCGGCGCCACATCGGTGGGGGCCACGATCACCCGCAAGCCCAGCGCGGTGGCGTCGAACAGGCGTTCTGCGAAGTCGAACGGCATCCGGACACAGCCATGCGACGCCGGATATCCCGGCAGCGCGCCGCCGTGAAGTGCTATTCCCGACCAGGTGATACGTTGCATGTGCGGCATGAAGGCATCGTCGTACAGGTTCGAATAGTGATCCGCGTGTTTCTGGATAATGCTGAAGATCCCGGCCGGCGTCTCGCGGCCCTTCTGGCCGCTCGACACTGGCGCCCGCAAAATCCAGCCATTGGCGTCATAGACGGTGATGCGCTGGGTCTGCAGCGAGACGATCGCCAGGATCGGCTCGCCGGCGATGCGCGTTTCGATGGACTGGATTAAGCGTTCGCCGCGAACGCCTCTGGCGTCGGCATGACCTCCGGCCGCGATCAGCGCCGCCACGGCCAGACCCGCCATGGCAAGATGCGCGGGCCGCAGCCTGGTCTGCTTGCGCTTCGGATCCGTGAAAAAACACGTCATGCGCGTCCATCCGATCAAGGCACGCCAGCCTGCCCTCGTGAGACTCTAACGCGATCGGGGCGAACCTGCCAACACGGAACCTGCCGAATGCGCCGCTACGCCGCGTTCAGAGCCTGCGCGATATCGGCGATCAGATCGGACGGGTGTTCGATGCCGATCGACAGCCGGATCGTCGAATCGAGAACGCCTATTTTTTGGCGGATGTCAGCCGGAACGCCGGAGTGGGTCATGCTGGCGGGCAGGCTGGCCAGCGACTCGGTGCCGCCCAGGCTCACCGCCAGCTTGATGATTTGCAGCGCGTTCAGGAATTTGAACGCGGCGGCCTGGCCGCCGACAATGTCGAACGCGAAGGTGGAGCCCGCGCCGGTGCATTGCTTCGCGAACAGACGGCCGGCGGCGGAGGCCGCGCCGTGGTGTCCAAGGTAATGCACCTTCGCGACCCTGGCGTGGTCGCGCAGATAATCCGCCACCAGCCGCGCGTTCTGGTCGGCTTTTTCCATGCGCAGACTCAGGGTTTCGAGCGACCGGCTGATCATCCAGCAGGAATGCGGGTCGAGCTGGGTGCCGATGGCGCCTCGCAACGCCTTGACGTCTTTCATGACGGCTTTCGAGCCGAGCGCGGCGCCGGCGATCAGGTCGGAATGACCGCCGATATATTTGGTCAGCGAGTACAGTGAAAGATCGGCGCCGTGTTCGATCGGCCGCTGAAACACCGGCCCGAGCAGCGTGTTGTCGCAGGCGACGATCGGCGTGTCCCCCTGGGCCCGGCCGATCATGTCGGCGACGCGGCGGACCATCGCGATATCGACCAGGCCATTGGTAGGATTTGCCGGGGTTTCGATGAAAATCATCGCGACCCGGCCCCGGCGCATGGCCTCCTCCGCCGCCAGCGTGACGGCGGCTTCGTCGATGCCGTCGGCAAAGCCGACCGCGCCGATCGAGAGGCCCGCCAACGTCTTGGCAAACAGGGTTTCGGTCCCGCCATAGAGCGGCTGCGAGTGCAGAATGACGTCGCCCGGACGGACGAAGGCCAGGACCGTGGTCGCAATCGCCGCCATGCCGGACGCGAACAGCGCGCATTTTTCGGTGCGCTCGTAGACAGCCAGCCTGTCCTCGACGATCTCGCTGTTGGGATGATTGAACCGCGAATAGACCAGGCCCGCCCCCATCCCCTCGGGAGGCTCGCGCCGGCCCGAGACGTAATCGAAGAAGTCCTGTCCGTCTTCCGCGGTCCGAAACACGAAGGTCGAGGTCAGAAACACCGGTGGCTTGACCGCGCCTTCCGACAGCTGCGGGTCGTAGCCATAGTTCATCATCAGCGTCTCGGGATGCAGCATGTGGTTGCCGATGTGGGTCTTCGACGGAAACGGTTTCACCATGGCCTGCCTCGCTGTCCGGATTCGCAACCTTGCCCGCGTCGGGGTCTTCCGCCATGACGATGCGGTCAGCGGCGGTGGATGCGACGGCATCCAACGGCTGCAGTCAACTTTGCCAGCATCAGCATAGCCACTTCCGGGACT
>JAQGJF010000724.1 GCA_028290765.1 Tardiphaga sp. | reverse complement strand
TGGATGAAGTAATCGATGGTGCCCTTGAGGTTGAGCACCGCCTGGCCGATGTGAATCAGTTCGGTGGCGCCCTCGCCGAGGATGTGCACGCCGAGCAGCCGGCGGGTCCGGGTCGAGAAGATCATCTTCATCATGCCGCTGTTGAGCCCCATGATGTGCCCGCGCGAGGTCTCGCGGAAACGCGCCACGCCGACCTCGTAGGGAATGCCCTTCTTCCGCACTTCCTCCTCGGTCAGCCCGGTGGTGGAAATTTCCGGCACCGAATAGATCCCGTAGGGAAAGAACTCCGGCGGCGCCATCGGCTCCATGCCCAGCGCGTGACAGGCGGCGACGCGGCCCTGCTCCATCGAGGTCGAGGCCAGGCTCGGAAAGCCGATCACGTCGCCGGCGGCGTAGATATGCGGCACGTTGGTCTGCAGGGTCATCGGATCGACCGCAATCCGGCCGCGATGATCGACCGTGATCCCGGCCGCCTCGAGATTGAGCCGGTCGGTGGCGCCGACGCGGCCGGCCGCGAACAGCAGCATTTCCGAGGCGACGTGGCGACCGTCGGCCAGCCGCGTGACGATGCCGCCGCCCTCGCTGTGCTCGATCGAATTGACCGCCGAGCCGAGCCGCAGCGCGACATTGCGGTCGCGCAGTTCATGCATGAACTCGTCGATCAGCTCCTTGTCGATAAAATCCAGGAAGGTCGGCCGCGGTTCGATCAGCGTCACCGCGACGTCGAGCGCGGAGAAGATGGTGGCATATTCGACGCCGATCACGCCGGCGCCGATCACCGCCAGGCTGCGCGGCAGTTTCGGCAGGTCGATGATCTCGTCGCTGTCGAACACCGTCTTGTTGTTGAAGGGCACATAGTCGGGCCGGAACGGCCGGGTCCCGCAGGCGATCAGGATATGGCTGGCGGAAACCACGCGCGTCTCGCCGCCCTCAGCGGTGATCTCGATCTGGTGCGGGCCGACAAAGCGGGCCTCGCCGCAGGCGGTGCGCACGGCGTTGCGGCTGAACTGGTGCTCCAGCACCTCGACCTCGTGGTCCAGCGTCTTTTGCAGCCGGGCGATCAGATCCTGCGCGCCGATATCCTGCTTGACCCGGTAGGACCGGCCGTAGAAGCCGCGTTCGCGCCAGCCCGAAAGGTTGAGCACGGTTTCGCGCAGGGTCTTGGAGGGGATGGTGCCGGTGTGGACCGAGACGCCGCCGACCCGGCGGCCTTTTTCAACCACCAGCACCGATTTGTTGAGCTTGGCGAACTGGATCGCCGCCCGGCGGCCGGACGGGCCGGATCCGATGACGACCATGTCATAGTCAACCATGAGGCTGCCTCGAAACTGTGAACCAAATGTCTGAAGCCATGCAGCAATCGGGCCACAAAACGGCAGTCGATGACCTGCAAGGTAATCGACCCCATGACCGGAATTTGTGACAGTGACGACGGCCGAGCCCGGTCGGGCCGGTTATTGGAAGCAGGTGGCGCCGCCATGCATCAGATCGTCTCAAACCCGGTGGATTCGTCCCACCGCTGGTGGGTGCTGTTGATCGTGATCGCCGCGCAATTCATGTCCGGCGTCGATGCCTTCATCGTCAACGTCGCGATCCCGACCATTGCGGTCGAGCTGCATGCGAGTTCGGCGCAAATCGAGGCGGTGATCGCGATCTATCTGATCGGCTATGCGACGCTGATGGTGACTGGCGGCCGGCTTGGCGATATTTACGGCACCAGGAAAGTGTTTCTGGCCGGCGTGCTCGGCTTCACTTTGACCTCGCTGTGGTGCGCGCTGGCGCGGTCGGGCGCGGAATTGATCGTCGCGCGGCTGGCGCAGGGCGCCACCGCGGCGGCGATGGTGCCGCAGGTGCTCGCCACCATTCACGTGCTGTTCGCAGATAGCGCGCGCGGCCGCGCCTTCGGCATCTATGGCATCATGCTCGGCCTGTCCGGTGCGGCGGGATTTCTGCTCGGCGGCATCCTGGTGACGCTCGATCTGGCCGGGCTGGGCTGGCGCGCGGTGTTCTTCGTCAATGTACCGATCGGATTGCTGATTATCGCGGCGGCGTGGCTGATGATGCCGCAGGCGCCGCGGCGCCCCGGCACCAGGCTCGATATTCCGGGCTCCATCGTCCTGTTTACCGGGTTGCTGTGCCTGATCGGCCCGTTGCTGTTCGGCCGCGAGGTGCAATGGGCCTGGTGGGTCTGGCTGGTGATGGCCTCCGGCGTGGCGATCATTGCCGGCTTCCTGCGGCTGGAGCGCAAGGTCGCCGCGGATGGCGGCATGCCGCTGGTCGATCTCAATTTGCTGGCCGACGCCGCCTTTATGCGCGGTCTGTGCGCGGTGTTCTTTTTCTTCTTTGCCAATCTGTCGTTCTATCTGGTGATGACGCTGTTCATGCAGAACGCGCTGCGCATCGCGCCGCTGCAGGCCGGGCTGGTGTTCGTGCCGCTGGCGCTGGCTTTCGTCATCGCCTCCCGGCACAGCGCCGTGCGGGCGCGGCACCGCGGCACGCGGGTCCTGATCGAGGGCTGCGCGGTGCAGATCATGGGCCTGGCCGCTCTGGCGGCGACGATGGCGTTGGTGGCGGCGCCCACCGCGCCAATGCTGGTGCTGCCGCTGATCATCGTCGGCTACGGCCAGGGGCTGGTGATGGCGCCGCTGTCCGGCGCCGTGCTCTCGACCGTGCAGGCGGCCAGTGCCGGATCGGGTTCGGGGATGTACGGCACCACGGCGCAGATCGCCAACGGCGCCGGCGTCGCCGCCATCGGCGCGGTATATTTCGCGGTCTTGTCCGCGGGTTCGGCGCGGATGGCGCTGTTTGCGAGCTTTGCGGTCTGCGCGCTGTCGGTGCTGAGCTCCGCGATGTTCCTGAAATGGATGCGCCGCGCCGCCAAGGCGTGAGGGTCGGCGGCGCGCCTTGACAGATCGGCGGCGATGGCTTGATATTGAGCCATGGGGATAAGCGATCTCCCCACGAGGCGACATGCCGAAGTATCGCGTCCCGCATTGTTGCAAGGACGCGCCATGTCATCCATCAACATCATTTCGGTCGAAAAACTCGCTCGCCTGGTCGGTACTCCCCATTGTCCTGATCTGGTCGATGTCCGCACCGACGAGGATTACAAGCTCTCGCCCCATCTGCTGCCGGGCTCGGTCCGCCGGCCCTACGGTGATGTCGCCGAATGGGCGACGGAGTTCGCCGGGCGGCATGCCATCGTCATCTGTCAGAAGGGGCAAAAGCTCAGCCAGGGCGTCGCCGCGCTGCTGCGCGTCGCCGGCGCCTCCGCCGATACGCTGGAGGGCGGCTTTGCCGCCTGGGAAACCGCAAAATTGCCGCTGGTTCCGGTCAGCAAGCTGCCGCCGCGCAATGCAAAAGGCGCCACCCTCTGGGTGACGCGCGAACGGCCGAAGATCGACCGCATCGCCTGCCCATGGCTGATCCGGCGCTTCGTCGATCCCGCGGCGGTCTTCCTGTTCGTGGCGCCGTCGGACGTCGAAGCCGTCGGCGAAAAATTTGCCGCGGCTCCTTTCGATATCGAGGGGGTGTTCTGGAGCCATCGTGGCGAACTCTGCACCTTCGACGTGATGATCGAGGAACTCGGCCTCGCCGCGCCGCCGCTCAAGCGCCTGGCCACCATCGTGCGCGCCGCGGATACGGCGCGGCTCGATCTCGCGCCGGAAGCGCCGGGCCTCTTGGCAGCATCGCTCGGCCTGTCGCGCATGTACAGCGACGACCTCGAGCAGCTCGAGGCCGGATTGAATCTCTACGATGCGTTCTATCGCTGGTGCCGCGACGCCACCGGCGAGACCCACAACTGGCCGACCAATAAAATCAAAACCTGATCCGACAAGGCATGAAATGACCGACGCGATTTCGATTCCGCAGCCGGCTGCGCCGCAACCGCAGGCCCACGGCGTTTCCTTTGCCGAAGCCCTTGCGGTGTGGCTGCGGATTGCGCTGTTGAGTTTTGGCGGCCCGGCCGGGCAGATCGCGGTGATGCATCGCATCCTGGTCGACGAAAAACGCTGGGTCTCGGAGAGCCGGTTTCTGCACGCGCTGAATTACTGCATGCTGCTGCCGGGGCCGGAGGCCCAGCAGCTCGCCACCTATATCGGCTGGCTGATGCACCGCACCGTCGGCGGATTGATGGCCGGCGGGCTTTTTATCCTGCCCGGCATCGTCTGCATCATGGTGCTGAGCTGGATCTATGCGGCGTTCGGCAATGTCGGCATGGTCGCGGCGCTGTTCTTCGGACTGAAGGCCGCGGTGCTGGCGATCGTGCTGCAGGCGGTGGTGCGGGTCGGCAGCCGGGCGCTGAAAAACAACCTGATGCGCGCGCTGGCGGCGGTCGCGTTCCTGGCGATCTTCTTTGTCGATGTGCCGTTCCCGGTGATCGTGTTCGGGGCCGGGCTGATCGGCTATCTCGGCGGCAGGGTCGGGCTGGCCGCGTTCAATGTCGCCGGCGGCCACGGTCCAGCCGGCAACGGCGATGGCGACAGCCTGCTCGGCGAGATGTTGCCGGCGCATGCGCGGCCCAGCGCGCGGCAGTCGCTGACGGCGGCCGGCATCTGGCTGGTGTTGTGGCTGACGCCGGTTGCGCTGCTGCTGCTGATGTTCGGCAGCGGCAATGTATTCAGCCAGATCGCGGTGTTCTTTTCCAAGATGGCGATGGTGACTTTTGGCGGCGCCTATGCGGTGCTGGCCTATGTCGCGCAGCAGGCGGTGGAATCCTATCACTGGCTCAAGCCCGGCGAGATGCTCGACGGCCTCGGCATGGCCGAGACCACGCCGGGACCGCTGATCATGGTGCTGCAATTCGTGGGTTTCATGGCGGCGTTCCGCGCGCCCGGGACGTTGTCGCCATTGCTGGCCGGCACGCTCGGCGGCTTGCTCGCGACCTGGGTCACCTTCACGCCGTGCTTCCTGTGGATTTTCCTCGGCGCGCCCTATGTCGAAACCCTGCGCGGCAACAAGGCGCTGTCGGCGGCGCTCGCCGCGATCACCGCCGCCGTGGTCGGCGTCATCCTCAATCTCGCGGTGTGGTTCGCGATCCACACCATGTTCCACGAAGTCAGGCCGTTGCACGCTTTCGGTATCGGCTTCGATGCGCCGGTGCCGGCCAGCATCAACCTCTGGGCGACGTTGCTGTCGGTAGCGGCAGTGGTCGCGGTGTTTCGCTTCAAGGCGGGAATGCTGCCGACGCTGGCGGCATGCTCGCTGGCGGGGGTGGTGCTGTACCTGGCGGGAGCGATTTAAGCCCGTCGTCCCGGCGAAGGCCGGGACCCAGACTCCCTAGCCTTGGTGATGAAAGCAAGGCATCTGTGTCAATGCCTTAACGAGACGACACGGCGTCTGGGTCCCGGCCTTCGCCGGGACGACTCGGAGAGAGCCCCCTAATAATTCTTCAGCCTTGCCAGTTGATCGGCGTGAAAATTGCTGTCGCCGAACAACTCCTGGCAGACCCGCGCCCGTTTCATGAAGAAGCCGATGTCGAACTGGTCGGTCATGCCCATGCCGCCATGCATCTGCACGCCTTCCTGCACCGCCAGCGTCGCGGTGGTTCCGGCGCGCGCCTTGGCGACGGCGACCGCGGCGCCGGCATTGTCGAAATTCTCGTCGAGCGTCTGCAGCGCCTTGAGCACGGCGGCGCGGGTGATTTCGATCTCGGTATAGAGATGCGCGGCGCGGTGCTGCAGCGCCTGGAATTCACCGATCAGTTTGCCGAACTGCTTGCGCTCCTTCAGATAATTGACGGTGCGGCCGAACACCTCTTCGCTGAGCCCGACCATCTCCGAGGCCACCGCACCGCGGCCGATATTGAGTACGCCTTCCAGCAGCGCAAAACCCTGGTCGACCTCGCCGAGCACGCCGTCGGCGTTGACCTCGACATTGTCGAATTTGATCCTTGCGGCATTGTGCGAATCGACCATCGCGGTGCGCTCGGTCTCGATGC
>JAQGJF010000707.1 GCA_028290765.1 Tardiphaga sp. | reverse complement strand
GTGGCCGTGCTGAAGCCGGTTGTTGTCGCCGGCCCCGCGACCGGCGCGCCGCCGGCGCAGGCCGCCCTGGTGCAGGCAGATATCGTGCGCGACTTTCTCAAGGCCAATGGCGTGACGGCGACGGGATCGGCATCGGATGCAAAAGCGTCCGTGGTGCGCGTGATCTGCGTGCGGAAGTAAGTCGCAGCGCTTTCTTAGTTTCTCCCCAAAAGAACCGTGCGACGCAGGGCACCTCGCATGAGGCCTAAGTAAGATTCTGTTAACCCGCACCGTCGCGCAGGTATTCTTACTCAATAGCATTACGTCCGGCATTTCATCATTGTCGTTGAACTAGTGATTCGGGCATGCGGCAGTCCTGCATGGCTTTGTAGATCGACCCGGCACTCCCAGGCAGAAGCCACTCGTATCGCCGCGACAGCGGCGTATCGCCGTAACGGCGGAGTCGACCAGTCTGGCGTAACCCGCGTTTTCCGCAAACAACCTTCAAGGACTCATGATGCACACGATCGTTTTGGCCACCCAAAAGGGCGGCAGCGGCAAAAGCACGCTCGCCATCGGACTCGCGCTCGCGGCGATCCAGGACGGACATACGGTCCGCCTGGTCGAAACCGGCGAGCGAGGCACCCTCTCCAACTGGAACCATCGCCGCGCCCAGGCCGAGCCCGGCGTCGAGCCCATCACCAGCGCCGACGACGTCGAACAACGGTTGCAGATCTTCGAGCGCAACGGTGTCACGCTGACCATCATCGACACCGCCGGCGGTCTCAGCGCCGTAACCACCTCGGCGGTTCGCTACGCCGATCTGGTGCTCATCCCCGCGCGTCCGAGCCCGGCCGATATCGAGGCCACGGCGCCGACGCTGGGCCTCGCCCGCGCCTGGCGCAAGCCGTTTGCCTTCATCCTCAATCAGACGCCGATCCGCGGCCGGCGCGTCGGCAACGCCGCAACCACCCTTGGCGACGAAGCCGCGCTCGATGTTTCCGACATCCTCGCGCAGCCTTGCATCGTGATGCGCAACGACCACCAGGATGCGCTCGGCGCCGGCCTCGCGGTCACCGAATATGCCCCCACCGGCAAATCAGCCGAGGAGATTCGCGACCTCTGGCGATGGGTCGAGAACAGGCTGACGGCCGGCAGCGTCGCGCAGGCGCCGCGGGTTGAGTTTCACGCCGCGCCCGTTGTTCAGCCGATGTATCTGGCGGCTCCAACGGAAGCGACCGCGATCGTCGGCTGACGAGGGCGCAGCATATCAACAAGTCGTCCCGGCGAAGGCCGGGACGACCCGCTGGGAGTTTGTGTGAGAACCAGCGCGCGGTGCAACTCGGCCAAACGCTTACCCCCAACATCACTTCTGACAGGTCGGGCACCAGAACGTCGAACGGCCGTTCTGGACAAAGCGCTTCACCACGCCGCGGCATCCCGCGGTCTGGCATTTCTCGCCCTCGCGGTCGTAGACCTGAAACGAGTGCTGGAAGTAGCCGAGTTCGCCCGAGGTCTGGCGATGATCGCGCAGCGACGAGCCGCCAGCCTTGATCGCCTGGTTCAATACCCCGTGAATGGCCGTCACCAGACGCTTGGCATGATCGGTCGGCTCGCCTTTCTTGGTGGCCAGCGTGGCGGCCAGTCGTCGCGGCGACAGCTGCGAGCGAAACAGCGCCTCGCAGACATAGATGTTTCCCAGTCCCGCGACCACGCGCTGATCGAGCAGCGCCGCCTTCAGGCTGGTTTTCTTGTTGGCGAATGAGCCGGCCAGCATGGCGGCGTCGAACGCATTGCCGAGCGGCTCCGGGCCGAGATCCCTGAGCAGCGGATCATGCTCGATCTCGCCGCGCGCCAGGATCTTCATATAGCCGAAGCGGCGCGGATCGTTGAAGACGATCGAAGGCCCCGACGACATGTGAAACAGCACGTGGTCGTGGGCGCGATCCTCGTTGCGCGGATGATGAAAGGCCCCGGGCGCGGTGTTGCTTTCGTCTGAAACCACCCGAAACGAGCCGGACATGCCCAGATGCATCAGCAACACGTCGCCGGAGCCGAGATCGGCCATCAGATATTTGGCGCGGCGGCCGAGGCCGGTCACGGTCTGGCCCTCCAGACGCTTGACAAAATCCTTCTGGAACGGAAATCGCAGGTCCTTGCGGCGGGCCTCGGCCTTGACGATCTTGAATCCTTCCATGACCGGCTGCAGGCCGCGGCGGACGGTTTCAACTTCGGGTAATTCGGGCATGCGGGCGCCATTCACCTTGTGATGCCGACGTGATAGCGCCATTGCGGCGGGCGCGCTATGGTCCGCCGGATAAAGGTGTTCAGGATGAATGGCATGGATCAGCCGGGCGAAACCACGCATTTCGGCTTCAAGGACGTCCCGGTGGACGACAAGCAGGCCCTTGTCAACGACGTGTTCCACAGCGTGGCGAAACGCTACGACCTGATGAACGATTTGATGTCGGGGGGACTGCATCGGGTCTGGAAGGACGTGATGATCAATGCGCTCAATCCGCCGCGCAGCGATATGCCGTTCGCGCTGCTCGATGTCGCCGGCGGCACCGGCGACATCGCCTTCCGCGCCGCCAAGGGCGCCGGTCACGGCTTTCACGCCACCGTCTGCGACATCAATTCCGACATGCTGGCGGTCGGCCGCGAGCGGGCCACGGCGCGGCATCTCGATGACCGGGTGTCGTTCGTCGAGGGCAATGCCGAAGCGCTGGCTTTTCCGAATTCCAGCTTCGACGCCTACACCATCGCGTTCGGCATCCGCAACGTGCCGCGCATCGATCTCGCCTTGAGCGAGGCGTTTCGCGTGCTGAAACCCGGCAGTCGTTTGCTGTGCCTGGAATTTTCCACCGTCGATGTGCCGGGCCTGGACAGGATCTACGATCTGTTTTCGTTCAAGGTGATCCCGCCGCTGGGCCGCGCCGTCACCGGCGACGCCGAATCCTATCGCTATCTGGTCGAATCGATCCGCAAATTTCCCAGACCCCTTGCCTTCGCCGAGATGATCCGCGCCGCCGGCTTTTCGCGCGTCGGCCATCAAAGCCTCTCGGGCGGCATCGTGGCGCTGCATTCGGGCTGGCGTTTGTGATTTCTGCTTCCACTCATGTGGCGCGGCTTGTCCGCGCCGGTTTCGTGTTCGCGCGCGAGGGCGTGTTCGGCGTCGTCGATCCGAGCCTGGTGCCGCCGCCCGGACAGCTGGCGCTGCGCCTCGCCCGGCTGATCGAACGGCCCGGCGCCAAATCCGGCCCGCGGCTGTCGCGGGCGCTGACGCGGCTGGGCCCAGCCTATCTGAAGCTCGGTCAGTTCCTGGCGACGCGGCCCGACGTGGTCGGCGTCGCGATGGCGCGTGACCTGGAAAGCCTGCAGGACCGGCTGCCGCCGTTTCCGCAAGCCGAAGCCGAAGCTGTGATCGCGGCATCGCTGGAACGGCCGGTGGCGCAGGCCTTTGCGAGTTTTGGTCCGTCGGTCGCGGCCGCCTCGATCGCCCAGGTGCATCGCGGCGAAACCGAGCGCGACGGCGTTCGAAAATCGGTGGCGGTGAAGGTGCTGCGACCCAACGTCGCCGCGCGGTTCCGGCGCGACCTGCGCGATTTTTTCTTTGTCGCCGACAAGGCCGAGGCGCTTTCGGCCGAAGCGCGCCGGCTGCGGCTGATCGAGATCATCAACATGATGTCGCGATCGGTGGCGATGGAAATGGATTTGCGGCTCGAGGCCGCCGCGCTCTCGGAGATGGCGGAGAACACCCGCGACGATCCGGATTTTCGCGTGCCTACCGTCGACTGGGATCGCACCACCCACAACGTGCTGACCATGGAGTGGATCGACGGCATCGCGCTGAACGATCACGCGCGGCTCGAAGAGGCGCAGGTCGATCTGCGCGACCTCGGCCGCAAGGTGATCCAGAGTTTCCTGCGCCACGCGCTGCGCGACGGCTTCTTCCACGCCGACATGCACCCCGGCAACCTGTTCCTCGACGAGGCCGGACGGCTGGTGGCCGTCGATTTCGGCATCATGGGCCGGCTCGGCATGAAGGAGCGGCGGTTCCTGGCCGAGATCCTGCTCGGCTTCATCACCCGCGATTATCGCCGCGTCGCCGAGGTGCATTTCGAGGCCGGCTATGTGCCGGGACATCACTCGGTGGAGAATTTCGCGCAGGCGATCCGCGCCATCGGCGAACCGATCCACAACCGGACCGCCGAAGAAATTTCGATGGCCAAGCTGCTGACGCTGCTCCTGGAGGTGACCGGGCTGTTCGACATGCGGACCCGGCCCGAACTGATCCTGCTGCAGAAGACCATGGTGGTGGTCGAGGGCGTGGCGCGCTCCTTCGACCCGAAGCTCGATATCTGGAAGGTCGCCGACCCCGTGGTGCGGGAATGGATCGAGCGCAATCTGGGACCGATCGGACGCATCCAGGGCGCGATGTCGGGGGCCGGCGAGTTGGGCCGGGTGCTGTCGGGCCTGCCGGCGATCGCGGCGCGATCGGTGGCGGTGCTGGAGCAGTTGGAGACCATGACCCGGGAAGGGTTTACGCTGTCCCCCGCGACGGTCGCCGCCATGGGCCGGGCGGAAGGGCGCAAGAGCCGCTGGCGCACCATTGCGATCTGGATCATCGCTTTGACCTTTATCGGGATCTGGTGGTCGGTTCGGTAGCTGGCGATTGCAATGCCTTCATGATGTGCTAGCATTGCTATCATTAGCTGTTAGCAAGGTGCTGCCATGGCCAGCCTGACCATCCGGAAACTGGACGACGCCATCCGCGACGAATTGCGGCTGCGCGCGGCCCGCAACGGCCGCTCGGTGGAAGACGAAGTGCGGGTGATCCTGCGCGACGCATCGCAGATGCCCCCGGGGGCCGTCACAACACCGCCTCCAGCCGTCGTGTACGCCCCGGCCGCATCGATGCGGGCGTCCCACGGCGCCGCCACTGATAACCCCCGTGTCACCCTGATCATCGGCGGCGGCATCGCCGCCTACAAGGCGCTGGACCTGATCCGGCGGCTGAAGGAACGCCACATCCAGGTGCGCTGCGTGCTGACGCGCGCGGCGCAGCAATTCGTCACGCCGCTGTCCGCCAGCGCGCTGTCGAACGAGCGCTGCTACACGGATCTGTTCGACCCTGTGAGCGAATTCGACGCCGGCCATATCCGGCTGGCGCGCGATTGCGACCTGATCGTGGTGGCGCCGGCCACCGCCGACCTGATGGCGAAAATGGCGCAGGGCCACGCCGACGATCTCGCCAGCGCGATCTTGCTGGCGGCGAACCGCCCGATCCTGATCGCGCCGGCGATGAATCCCTTGATGTGGAACAACGCCGCCACCCGCCGCAATGTCGCGCAGCTCGAACGCGACGGCATCGCCATGATCGGCCCCAATGCCGGTGAAATGGCCGAAGCCCATGAGGCCGGCGTCGGCCGCATGGCTGAGTCGCTTGAAATCGCAGCGTTGGCCGAGAGGTTTCTGCGGCCGCCACATCCACGCCCGCTCGCCGGCAAGCGGGTGCTGATTACCGCCGGCCCGACCCATGAGCCGATCGACCCGGTGCGCTACATCGCCAACCGCTCGTCCGGCAAGCAGGGCTTTGCCATCGCCGCCGCAGCGCAGAAGGCCGGCGCGGACGTCATTCTGGTGTCGGGGCCGGTCGATCTCGACGATCCCAAGGGCGTCACCGTGAAGCGCGTGGAATCCGCGCGCGAGATGCTGGCCCAGGTTCAAGCCAGGCTGCCAGTCGATATCGCCATCTTCGCCGCCGCCGTCGCCGATTGGCGGGTCGCCAGCGAAGGTTCCCAGAAGATCAAGAAGACCAGCGCCGGCGTGCCGCCGCTGCAACTGGTCGAAAACCCCGACATTCTCGCCACCATCTCGAAGCTCGCCGACAAGCGGCCGGCTTTGGTGGTCGGCTTCGCCGCCGAAACCGAGCATCTGATCGACAACGCCAAGGCCAAGCTTAAGCGCAAGGGCTGCGACTGGATCGTCGCCAATGACGTGTCGCCCGCGACCGGCACGATGGGCGGCGACAGCAACACGGTCCATCTCATCATGCGCGACGGCGCCGATTTCAGCGTCGACTCCTGGGCGGCGATGAGCAAGACAGAGGTTGCCACCGCGTTGGTGGCGCGAATCGCCACATTCACAGGAACCCAACCGACATGAGCGGCACCATCACGATCGACGTCCGGCAACTCCCGCATGGCGAAGGCCTGGCGCTGCCGGCCTATCAGACCGCGCATGCCGCCGGACTCGATTTGCTCGCCGCGGTTCCCGACGAGGCGCCGCTGGTCCTGGCGCCCGGACGGCACGCGATGGTGCCCACCGGCCTGACCATCGCACTGCCCCCGGGCTATGAGGCCCAGGTCCGGCCGCGATCAGGTCTGGCCGCCAAGCATGGCGTCACCGTGCTCAATGCGCCGGGCACCGTGGACGCGGATTATCGCGGCGAGATCAACGTGCTGCTGATCAACCACGGCGAAGCGCCGTTCACGATCCGGCGCGGCGAGCGCATCGCACAGATGGTGATCGCGCCAGTCGCCCGGGCGGAACTCATCGCCGCGACGGCGCTGTCGGACACCGATCGCGGCAGCGGCGGGTTTGGTTCGACCGGGCGCTAGATCAGAGCGTTTTCACGCGAAGTGGCTGCCGGTTCGCGTGAAGAAAACGCGTC
>JAQGJF010000659.1 GCA_028290765.1 Tardiphaga sp. | reverse complement strand
ACAGGTTCGGCAGGAACCGGCGCTTGGTCTTGATATTGGAATGGCTCACCTTGTGGCCCACCTGGGGACCCTTGGCCATCAGGTTGCCGTTGCTGAGCATCACCCCCTTGGAGCGGCCAGTGGTGCCGCCGGCGTAGAAGATGCCGGCAAGGTCGGCGCTGGTGCTCATCGCATCCGGCATCGGCTCGCTTTGCGCCAGCAGCGCTCGATGGCTTATGCGTGACTTGGCTTTCCGCAGCGATTGATAACAATGACGTTCATCTCGGTTGGTAGCGACAAGACGGTAGGGTTCTCGGCACACAGCTGAGTGCCCGCTAGGCTGCAGCGGGGTCGTGGCTCACGCGGTCGTATGCATCGAGCAGATGGCTGCGCATAAGGGTTGAGGCTGTGCTGGCTTCGCCACGAACCATCAATTCAAAAATCCTGTCGTGTTCTTTCCAAACGCTGATCGACATGCCGGGAAAGCGCAAAACTTGTCCCATCGCCCTGCGTATGTGCATCCAGTTGAATTTCATGGTGTCGGCGATGAGACGATTTCCCGACAGCTCGTAAAGGAAAGAATGGAAGTTCATGTCAGCTTGTAAACAAGCCTTGGCGTCGCCGGCCGCGATGACGTTCCTCCCTGCCTCGATCAAGCTTCGCCCCTCGACGATGCTTCGACTTTCAATCCGAAGCGTTCCAAGTTCGACCGCCAGCGGCTCGACCGCCGAGCGGAACTGATAGATGGCTTGCAGAAATTCGGGCTCGATATTCGTGACGGTAAGGCCACGGCGACCGGAAGGTATCAGAAAGCCTTGAGATTTCAGGACGGCCAGCGCATGCGTGATCGGCTGCCGTGAGACATTGAGCCTGGCCGCAATATCTTCCTGAGTCAGCCTGTCGCCCGGTTTGAATGTGCCATCGCATAACGCGTCAAGAATGACTTCGTAAGCCTGGTCGACCAAGGTTTTGGATTGTCCCAATGCCTCCATGCAGATTTGCTCCAAATTCAAAGACGCTTTGAATTCTGTATACCATACCCAATCCCGAGATTGCCAGCCCTGTTGGGGGAATTTCCGTTGACGGATCAAGCATATGACTCGGAAAAAGGCCGGGAGCCAGTTCCTCTCAAGCCTGCGAGCCCATCGAAAGGCGGCCAAAGAAGAAATCGATGGTCGATTGAACGGCGGCGTCAAACATATCGATGCCGCTTTGCGTGCGACATCCCTCCCGTTGAGCGGCCAGAAGGAGCGGCGTCAGCGTAGGCCGGGTTATCACTTCGCCGACCAGCATGTTGCCGCGCAACTTGGCAAGATCGACCGGAGCCAAATCGGTCTCGCTCATTCCAGCAGGTGTGGCATTCACGACAATATCGAAACCTTCCGGATCGGGTGAACCTGCGCCGACCCGGCCACGATCAAGTCCCGCCAGTTTTCCGATCATGGTGTCGCGTCGCTCGACGTCGGTGTCGTGCACCGCCAGGTAGCTCACGCCAGTCGTGAGCAGTTCCAGTCCAATCGCCCCGCCGGCACCGCCGGCGCCAACCAGAAGCGCCCGCTTTCCCGAGATGACGTAACCCTTGCTTTTGCTCGCGCGAACAAAGCCGACGCCATCCAGAAGGTCGGCGTACCAACCTCCAGCGGGAGTTCGACGCACCACATTTGCCGATCGCAGCATCGTCGCGCGCTCCGAAGCGCTCGAGGCCTGTTCGAACGCGACGAATTTGTGCGGCATCGTCGCCATGAATCCGTCTACGTTCTGGATCTGCGAAAGGGCGTGCACAATGTTGCTGAACGCGCCGGGCGCGACATGAAGCGGTACCACGATCGCGTGTCCCTCGGCCTCAAATGCGCGAGTCAAACCGGATGGCGACTTCACCTGGCTGATCGGATCGCCGAGGATTGGATAGATCCGTGTCGCTCCACTGAAGTTATTTAGCATCGGCTACTCGCTTGCTTTCCGCGAACGTGAAGCGACATTCCGTGCGGCAAGTCGCCCTGACGTGAATGCCCAACCCAGCCCGTGTCCATGGCCGGTCATCGTAAATCCGGCCATTCCGGTATGGCCCACCGCATAAAGCCCGGGAATAACCATGCCGTTGGCGGAGAGAACCTCGAACCTCGTGTTCACTGCAAGCCCGACCGGCGCCACAAGAACCCATGTTTTGACGGGTCCGAGGGCATAAAACGGCCCCAGGGACAGTTTGCTTTCATCAGGCCTTCCTCGATTGGCCTCGTCGATCGATGTCCTGAGGTTGTCGGCCTTGAACCCGGCGGCTCTGGCTAGTCCAGTGATATCCGACCCCATATTGAAAAGGTCGCAACGCGTCGCCCGGTAGTCCTGAACATAAGCGAAGGCTACGCCAGGCGCGGTTGAAATGAAGTTTGGCCATTTGGAAAACTTCCGCGCAAATTTCTCGTCGAAGACGATATAGGCCAGGCCGTCGGGTTGCCTCGGAATCAGGATATTTGGACTGTCGGTATCGTTGCCGATCCGTTCGCCATTCTTGTTGACGAGGATCGCGCCTTGCTTGAACACGCCGGCGTCGGGCCCCAGTACGGTCGTCAGGAATTTCATCATTATCGGCCGGACGAGCACGTTCGGCAGATATTTCATCGACCAGACCATCAGCCGCGTTATCAAGGGATAGGGTGGCAATTTCTGCAGCAGCGATGGTTTTGGCTTGATGAACCGCACATGCGCCGCAGCTTCGAAGCCGAGATCCTTACGCGGTACGATGGCCGCGCCGATGGCGAGAGCCATCTTGTGGCCATCGCCTGTATTGGCGGGGTTGTAGACCTCGACACCGTCGGCCCAGGATTTCATGTAGGTGTGCATCAGTTGTGCATCGCCCCCCATATCGCCCGACGCGAGGACGACGCCGGCCCTTGCGCGTATGCGAATCGAGCCACCGGCGGATTGCGCCTCGACACCGACAACCGTTCCATCTTCGATCGTCAGGCGTGTGACCGGCGTTCCAACGTGGATATCGACGCCAAGCTTACGTAAATGCTTCTGTAGCCTGACGACATAGGCGCGCGACGTGGGCATGACCTGATGAAGCCGGTCAACGCTGTGCGGAGGCTGCGGCAGAGGCGCGAGGAAATTGATTCCGATCCCGCGCAGCCATTCCACGGTATCGGCGACGTTTTCCACCAGCGCCTGTCGCAGCGCTGCGTCATCTTTCACCCCCATCGCCCGGCAGATCGCATCGAGGTCGCTGGCGTGGAGGTCCGGCGTGTCGCGCACGCCAGCGTTTGCCTGCTGTCTGCTGCCGGCGGCCATGATCGAGCCAACTGAAAGCCCGGTGGTGCCGCCGACTTTCTCTGTCTTTTCCAGGACGATAACCTTTAGACCCAAACGCGCAGCCTCCGCCGCCGCAACCATTCCGGATCCGCCAGCGCCCACCACAACAAGGTCGTAGCCGTTCATGCCGTCCGCCTTGAGATTTTATGGCCGTCCGGAGGCGCTCATTTGATTGCCGCAATCCACGAGACTGCGCCCCCGGAGTCGACCTGACAAAAGGATCGCGTAATTTTTCCGTGTAACGAGGGCGCCGCCGCACCCGCATTGATGTCAGTGAAAGGCGTTGTCGCTTAACCGATTGCCCCGGTACTCACGTTGGTCTTGGTAGCGTGGCGGGCCGCGCGATAGGCAAACACCACGCCCGGTCCCAACGTGATGCCAGGTCCGGGATAATGCCCACGCATCACCGAACTCATGTCGTTACCGCACGCATAGAGGCGACCAATCGGCCTGTCCTCGGTGTCAAGTACTTGCGCATCGATGTCGGTTTTCAGCCCGACGCTGGTGCCGATGTCGCCAGGCCAGACTTCCATGGCGTAGAAGGGAGCTGCCTGAAGCGGGCCCATGCAAGGATTGGGACCGTGACCCGAATCACCATTGATCTTGTCGACGGGCGACTCGCCGCGATGAAAATCCTTGTCGACGCCGGTCTTGCAGGCTTCGTTGAACGTCAGAACGGTCTGCTTTAGCTGAGCGGGATCGACCTGGATGGCCTTGGCCAGTTCCTCAATCGTTTTACCGGACTTCAAATACCCGTTTTCAATGTAGCGTTTGACATTCCTGGTGCCGGGCCGGATCAGACCGAACCCCCACTTGAGAAGATGCTCGCTGTCGCAAACCAGATAGGCGGGAATGGTCTTCACGGCTTCATTCAGACGCTGCATCGTCTGACAGAACGTGTGGTAGGATTGAGCTTCGTTAGCGAACCGGCGTCCAGCGCTGTTGACGGCGATCTGGCCGGGTTTTGCGCGGTCCCATGAGTGAAGCCATGTGTCCTGGGTGCCGTCTTGGTTGCGCATGATCGACTGCGGCACCAGAAAATTGGGAGCATCGTGCTCCATGTTGATCGCCGCACCGATGACGGTGGCGAGATTCAGAGAGTCGCCTGTGTTCTCCTTGACCGCGACCGAAGGTTGCGCCGCGAATCCCTTCGGCATCAGTTTCTCGCGCCACTTCGCATTGTGAGGAAAGCCGCCGGAGGCGAGGACGACGGCCTTTTTGGCGTGAATGCGCCTTTCGACTCCGTCGACGGACACCACCGCGCCGATGACGCCGCTGTCGTCGTGAAGAAGTTGGAGGGCGTATGACTTTACCTGGATTTCGCACTTTACGCGCCGCAGACTGAACAGAAGACGCGCGGCGAGCGCGTTGCCGAGGACGAGCCTGGTGCCGCGGCTATATTTCAGGCGGTCCATGCCGTACCGCAGCAGCAGTTTGACGGTATACAAGAAGGACTTCGGATTCTTGAGCGCCTGCATCAAATGCGGCACGTCTTCACGCGCAACCATCATTCCGCCGAACACCGTCCAGACCCGAAGCGGCGACCGCAACAAGTCAAAATCTGAGCCCAGGCGCCGTCCGTCGAACGGCAAAGGAGACAGTGGCCTGCCGCCGAGCGCCGCGCCGGGATGGGTGACATAGTCAGGGTGGTGGGGAACAGGAAAGAATTTGACTTCGCTGTTTGCTTCCAAATAGTCGATGGCTTCTGGACCGGAGTAGATATAGGCGC
>JAQGJF010000609.1 GCA_028290765.1 Tardiphaga sp. | reverse complement strand
TCGCCCTCTTTCTTGAGCCACTTGGCCAGGTTGCCTTTTTCCATCGTCGGCGACAGCGCCGGCATCAGAATGTTGATTGGCATACAGACCTCACAAAGACTTCAAGATCGTTGGACTTCAAGATCGTTGGACTTCAAGCTCGTTATTGACGAAAGACGACAGGCGCCCAGCGGGCCTGTCTCGATTAATTTCCGATATCGCCCTGCCACAAGCGCTCATTGGCCGGATTGGATCGCCATGTCTTCATCATGGCGATCGAACGCTCGTCCGCGAGGTCGATAAAGGGGATGTTGAACTGGGTCAGGATGTCCTTAGCTCCCGGAAAGGTCACCGACTCCCCGATCACCAGCAGCGACAGCTTGAACAGGCCGACCGCGCCGGCGCACATCGAGCACGGCGACAGCGTGGTGTACATGACGGTGTCGTGAAACGATTGCAGCCCGGCATTGCGCAGGCAGCTCATCTCGCCGTGCAGGATGACGTTCTTTTCCTGCATCCGCCGGTTATAGCCGCGCGAAATGATTTTCCGGTCGCGCGTCAGCACCGCGCCGATCGGCAGCCCGCCCTCGCGGATGCTGGTCTCAGCCTCGGCGATGGCTTCGGCCATGAAATCGAAATGGTACTGTTCAACGGTCACGACGGCTCACTCGTGCTTGGTGTGGGATTAGCGATAGCAAACCGCCTTCGCCGCCGCGACCACGTCGGCGACCGATGGTAATGCGAGCTTTTCGAGATTGGCCGCATAGGGCATCGGCACGTCCTTGCCGGAGACCCGCGCCACCGGCGCATCGAGATAGTCGAAGGCATGCTCCATGATCCGTGCCGCGATCTCGGCGCCGACGCCGGATTGCTGCCAGCCCTCCTCGACCGCCACCGCGCGGCCGGTCTTCTTCACCGAGGCGATAATGGTGTCGGTGTCGAGCGGGCGCAGCGTGCGCAGGTCGATCACTTCGGCTTCGATGCCTTCCTTGGCGAGTTCGTCGGCGGCCTTCAGGGCATAGCTCATGCCGTTGGACCAGGAGACCAGCGTGACATGGCCGCCCGAGCGCACCACGCGCGCCTTGCCGATCGGAATGACGTAATCGTCGAGCTTCGGCACTGCTCCGGACTGGCCGTACAGCATCTCGTTTTCGAGGACGATCACCGGATTGGGGTCGCGGATCGCGGCTTTCAGGAGGCCCTTGTAGTCGGCCGCCGAGAATGGCGCGACCACCTTGAGGCCTGGGATCTGCGAATACCACGCCGAATAATCCTGGCTGTGCTGGGCAGCGACGCGGGAGGCGGCGCCGTTGGGCCCGCGGAACACGATTGAGCAGCCCATCTGGCCGCCGGACATGTACAGCGTCTTGGCGGCGGAGTTGATGATCTGGTCGATCGCCTGCATGGCGAAATTGAAGGTCATGAATTCGACGATCGGCTTCAAGCCGGACATCGCCGCCCCTACGCCGACGCCGGCAAAGCCATGCTCGGTGATCGGGGTGTCGATCACCCGCCTGGCGCCGAATTCCTGCAGCAGCCCCTGGGTGACCTTGTAGGCGCCCTGATATTCCGCGACCTCCTCGCCCATGATGAAGACGTCGGGATCGCGGCGCATTTCCTCGGCCATCGCGTCGCGCAGCGCCTCGCGGATGGTCATCGTCACCATCTCGGTGCCGGCGGGGACTTCCGGATCGGGTTCGGCAGCGGCTTTCGGCGCGGCGGGCGCCGCTGCCGGCTTGGATTCGGACTTGGCTTCGGACTTGGCTTCGGCTGGCGCCGCTTTGGCCTCGGCAGCCGGGGGCGCGGACTCCGCGGCCTTTTCCTGCCTGGCCGGTGCGACGGCCTTGCCGAGGTCGGCGGCGCTTTCGCCGTCGGAAAGGATGGTGGCGATCGGCGTGTTCACCGCCACGTCGGCGGTGCCTTCAGGGATCAGGATCTTGCCGAGGGTGCCCTCATCGGTGGCCTCGACCTCCATGGTGGCCTTGTCGGTTTCGATCTCGGCGATGACATCGCCGGATTTGATCGCCTCGCCTTCATTCTTCTACCATTTCGAATGGTTGCACTTCTCCATGGTCGGGGACATCGCAGGCATCAGCACTTGAATTGGCATATTCGCTCCGGACTCATTCACAGGCTTTTGCAACAGGCTTTTGCAACAGGCACAGGCTGCGCGCATTTCAACGCAAATCATCAACGCAAGAACTCAACGCTAGTGCTCAACGCAAACGCTCAACGATAGATGTCGGTCCACAATTCCGCTGCGTCGGGCTCCGGATCGTGCTGCGCGAAATCCGCCGCGGCGTTGACGATGTCGCGTACTTCGGCATCGATCGCCTTCAGATCCTGCTCGGTGACCTTGGCCTCCAGCAGGCGATTGCGCACCTGCTCGATCGGATCCTGGTCATGGCGAACCTTGTCGACCTCTTCGCGGGTGCGATACTTCGCCGGGTCCGACATCGAATGGCCGCGGTAGCGATAGGTCTGCATCTCCAGGATGAACGGCCCCTTGCCTTCGCGGCACCAGGCCACCGCCCGGTCGCCCGCCGCCTTGACAGCGCGGACGTCCATGCCGTCGACCTGTTCGCCCGGAATGTTGAAGGAAATGCCGCGCTTGGAAAAATCGGTCTGCGCCGAGGAGCGGCTCACCGAGGTGCCCATGGCGTAGCGGTTGTTCTCGATGATGTAGATCACCGGCAGCTTCCAGAGCTCCGCCATGTTGAAGCTCTCATAGACCTGGCCCTGGTTGGAGGCGCCGTCGCCGAAATAGGCCAGGCTGACGAAATCGTTGCCGCGGTAGCGGTTGGCGAAGGCGAGACCAGTGCCGAGCGAAACCTGGGCGCCGACGATGCCGTGACCGCCGAAGAAATTCTTCTCCTTGCTGAACATGTGCATGGAGCCGCCCTTGCCCTTGGAATAACCGCCATGGCGCCCGGTCAGCTCGGCCATCACGCCCTTGGCATCCATGCCGCAGGCCAGCATGTGGCCGTGGTCGCGGTAGCCGGTGATGACCTGATCGCCCTGCTTCAGCGCCATCTGCATGCCGACCACGATGGCTTCCTGGCCGATGTAGAGGTGGCAGAAGCCGCCGATCGCACCCATGCCGTAGAGCTGGCCGGCTTTCTCCTCGAACCGTCGAATCAGCAGCATGTCGCGCAGCGCGTGCAGCTCCTGTTCTCGGGTGAATTCCAGGCCCGACGGCTGGGTTGAGCCGTTGCCCGATGCTTGCGCTGTTGCTGGAGGGGTTCCTTGCGCGGCGCTTTTCTTCGTTGCAGCCATAAAAATTCCGGATGAGAGAGCGGATCGGACCTCTCTATCCTAACTCTATTCGGCTTGAAAGGATTGCATCGCCGCATGCACGTCTTCGCTATCTTGCACTGCAACAAGCGCAATTTTCGAAATCGATTTCGGCGGGTTTTGTAATTTGCGGAATTGATATGACCGGCAGAGCGTCACTATGACGATTTTGCTGCTCCTGGCCGCTCTTGTCCGAGGCGCAAAACCTCAGTTCGGCTTGATCACGCGAACCAGTTCGCGCGGGTGCGCATAATCGAGCTGATAGCGGACACGTTCGTCGAGCATGTCGGGGTCGACCCGGTCGGACCGCAGCAGCGAAACCCGCTGCTCGCCTTCGGCACGCTCCTTTTGCAACCGGACCAGTTCGGATGTCAGCGCAATGATCTCCTGATCGAGATCCTGCCTGGCATTCAGCCCGTATTTGCCGGTATAGGCGTTGACGCCGAAATAGCCGATCATCGCCGCCGCCATCGCATAGAGGGCGAGCCCGGTGAGCACGGCTTTAAGTCGGGTACGAGAGACCATGGCCCGACCATGCGACGACCCGGTTAAGGGAATCCTAATAACTACAGCGCTTCCCGATGATATTGGATCACTCGGTGACCCAATATCATCCGGAAGCGCCGTCAATTCTCGTGTTGGCGCATGTCCTTGTCGGCGAACCCGATCCCACCCACGGGTCAAGCCCGAGGGCATGCTTCGCCGGGACATGCGCCAGGCCGGACGCGGAGTTTGGCTTACTTCTTATGCGCGGCGACGTGGGCCGCGAACGCCGTCACATAGGCATTGAGGACTTCCCGCAGCGAATCCTTGG
>JAQGJF010000560.1 GCA_028290765.1 Tardiphaga sp. | reverse complement strand
TGATCATCGCGGCGGTCACGGCGCATATCGATCCGAAGATCGAGCATCGTGGCGATGAAATCATGATCGCCGGCAGCGCGCTGCCGCTCGTTCGAAACCTGATGATCTTCGCCGGGAAATTCGCTGTGACTTTTGCGGCAACGGCCGAGCCTGCGCGCCGTGAGCCATTGCTGATCTGGAACGTCGGTCTGTTCGGCCTGACCATCGGATATTTCGCGGTCTGGACCGCGCTGCTGCTGGCTCGCTACCAACGCCGGCAACTCGCCGCGATCAAGCCCTCCTGAGTCCTACGCCGCGAGCTTAGGCGGTCCGACGCGACATACACGAACGCATCGCGCCGGACCTGACCGAAGCAAGGCTCTGGGGTCAAGCTTCGGCTGGTCTCCCATACGGGCTCGTGTCGGCCGGTTCAAAGGAACCCGTGGGTTAAGCTTTCCCGTCAACCTTACCCGCGAAATAAAGCAAGCGCCGGATGGGTTGAACCGGCCTCGGCTGGTCCGCACCGATCGCGCCGGATCAGTCGAACGCGATGCCGATCCGCTTTGCACGGTGCCAGATGACGTGGCAGGGCAGATGCGATCCGCCGGCCATCAGCGTGAATTGCCGCGGAAGTCTGCCGCGCCCCGTCGCTTCGAGGCCCGCGCCCGCCGCCGATACGTTGCGCAACACGCAAGCGATCGCGCCGCGGCCGGATTCGATGGTTCCGCCGGTCGTCACCGGGTGCCGCGGAACGGCGCGCCGTTCCAGCACCGAGGCGTCGCCCGCCGCACCTGCTTCAATCATGAGGGAGGTGACGCGGCAATCGACGCATCGGTAGGACCGCACCACATAGCCTTCGGCGCAAGGCGTCGCGCTGTCGAGCCGCATGTCTCCATGGCATTTCCGACAAGTTGGTTCGGGACGGGCGATGTGCGGCATGCAGCAAGACATAGCCGTTGCCGGCGCCGCGCTGTATCCGCAGAACTACCGAACCTCCGTGCTAACGCGCCTTATGATTAACGCCCCTGGAAACGCGGGAGTCGTTGCCGCTGGACAATCTATGCGGGAGGCAATCGGCCTGCGGCGAGATTTCGTCGAGTGATATCGGCCAATGCGTTCCAGATTAACGCGCCAATAACCAGCCTCCCTAACCGACCGTCCATTTCCCCATTGTATTCAATCCCTTGGGAGAGTGGAAATAATGCCGAAGCAGCACCTGAACAGCACGATGGACAGTCGCGGTATGGCGGCCGCCGATGCCGTCGACGTGTTCGATGACTTGCTGTCGATGCGACGCGATCCGACCCGCTGGCTCATCCTTTGCGGCGTGCTGCTGATCGTGGCCATCGCCATCGCGACGGCTTTCATCGTCGGTAATTTTCGACAGCGGGCGATGGAGAACAGCGAACGCGAGCTGGAAAATACTGTCCTCCTGCTGGCTCGCCACTTCGATCAGCAACTCAACGATTTCGAACTCGTTCAAAACGACCTCATCGCGCAGATAGGCCAGGCCGGGATCACTTCTCCCGCCGACTTCAAGAGCTTCATGTCGACAGCGGACATGCAGCGGTCGCTCCAGGTCAAAATCAGCGGATCATCCGATACAGCTCCGATCAACGTCTATGACAATGAAGGAACGCTGATCAGTACTTCCCAGGCCTGGCCCGCCCCGGCCGTCAACATCGCGGATCGTGCGTATTTCAAGACCCTTCAAGCAGGCTCCGCGGCGACACCGCGCCAGGTCGAAACGGTGCACAGCCGCATCTCGAACACCTTGGTCAACATATTTGCCCGCAGGTTCACCGCGCCCAATGGCGTGTTTCTCGGGGTCACGACGCGAGGATTTGCACCGGCCAAGTTCGAGAGCTTCTTTTCATCGGTCGCGCTCGGCAGCGACGCGGCCATTTCGGTCTACTACAGCGGCACGATGCTGGCGCGCCACCCGCATGCCGACGGGATGATCGGACGCCGGTTCGCGACCGCACCGAGGTTCTTGAAAATACTGGAGACCTCGGATCACTATACGTCGAGGTTGATCAGTCCGATCGACGGCCAGGACAGGCTGATCGCCGCTCGCGTCCTGAGCCACTTTCCCATTACGGTCTGCGCGACGATGACGGTAACGGCGGCGCTGGCGGACTGGTATCAGCAGACCAAGTATTTCATCTGCGCCGCCGGTCTGTCCATCGTGGTGATCGCCGTCCTGCTGTTCCTGATCGTCCGGCAAGTGTCGCGGCAACATCAATTGTCGCAACGCCATCTGGCCCTGAAAGAGCAGCGCCTCGATACTGCGGTCAACAATCTGTCCCAGGGCCTGACACTGTTCGATGCGTCCGAGCGGCTTGTCGTTTACAACCAGCGTTACATTGAGATGTATGGGCTGTCGCCGGATATCATCAAGGTCGGCAGCAGCTTCCGTGACGTGATGGCGCACCGCATGGAAGTCAGGTCGCAGCAGGGCGATGTGGAAGAGACCCGCTCCCGTATCCTCGCGAATATCGCGCAGGGCAAGGTCGTGGTCGCCCGAACCCAGACCGGCCGTTCGGTCCAGATCACGCATCGGCCGGTGGTCGGCGGCGGATGGGTCACTACCCACGAGGACATCACGGAGCGCAAGCATTCCGAAGACCGGATCGAATATCTTGCGCATTACGATGCGCTGACCAGCCTGCCAAATCGCGTGCTGTTCCGCGAACGCATCGGCTACGAGCTGGAGGAAATGGGCCGGGGCGAACAAATCGCCATCCTCTATATCGACCTCGACGAGTTCAAAAGCATCAACGATTCGCTCGGCCATCCGGTCGGCGATGAACTGCTGAAGGCGGTCGGCTTGCGGCTGCGCGACTGCATCCGGGAAACCGATCTGGTGGCGAGGCTTGGCGGTGACGAATTTGCCGTCGTTCGAACCGGCGTCAAACGGCCTGCCGACGTCACCGATCTGGTCTCGCGCATTTACCAGGCGATCCGGCAGCCGCACGACTGCCTCGGTCACCAACTGACGGCCGATGCCAGCATCGGCATCGCGCTAGCACCCGACCACGGCACCGACCTCGATCATCTCTTGAAGAACGCGGATCTGGCGATGTACTGCGCCAAGGCCGATGGACGGCGGACCCACCGTCTGTTCGAGCCGGCGATGGGCGCGCGCCTGCAAGCGCGCCGTTCACTGGAGATGGACCTGCGCCAGGCCATTGCCGACGGCGGATTCGAAATCCATTACCAGCCCGTCGTCGACTTTCGCAGCGACGAGGTGACCGGGTGCGAGGCGCTGTTGCGCTGGCGCCATCCCCGGCGCGGCATGATCTCGCCATGCGAGTTCATCCCGGTCGCGGAGGACAGCGGCCTGATCAATCAGCTCGGTGAATGGGTGCTGGCCACGGCCTGCGCCGAGGCGGCCGGCTGGCCGGCCCATGTCCGGCTCGCGGTCAACGTTTCGCCGGTCCAGTTCAGGAGCCCGACGCTCGCCCTGACCGTCGCGTCGGCGCTGGCGGCGTCCGGCCTTGACGCGAGTCGCCTGGAGCTCGAGATCACCGAAGCGGTGCTGATCCACGACGACGAGACGGCGCTCGCAATCCTGCATCAGCTTCGCGCGCTCGGGGTTCGTATCGCGCTGGATGATTTCGGTACCGGCTATTCCTCGCTGAGCTACCTGCAACGATTCCCGTTCGACAAGATCAAGATCGACCGCTGCTTCGTCAACGACATCGCGCTGCCCGGCGGGTCCTCATCGATCGTGCAAGCCGTGGTGAACATCGCCGCCGCGCGGGACATGACAACGACGGCGGAGGGCGTCGAGACCGAGCAGCAAAAGCAATTGCTTCGTGGGCTCGGCTGCACCGAAATGCAGGGTTTTCTGTTCAGCCCGGCAAAGCCGGCCGGCGAAATCGAGCAATTGTTCCGTGCGCGCTATGGCCAATGGGAAACCGCCCGGCGCAGCGCGTAGGATAGGGCGGACGGGGATCGCTCCACCCATCCTGCGCAAAGACCGCGCGTCCCAGATCGCAAACAACCCGCCGAATAGCGGGTTGTCTTTTCACACACGCCATAAAATGGTCAGACGACCTTCAGGCTCGGGACCGAGACGGTGGTCATCGGCTTGAAAGCGGTGGTGAAGAAACTCTTGTACAATTCGCCGATCTTCTGGCTCTCGGCAACGAAGGTCTCATAGGCCGATTTCATGTGCTCGGTCGTGATCTGCATGGCCTGATCGGGGGCCTTCACGGTGGCGAGCTTTTCGAGATAGGCCTTGTGCGCCTCGAAGGAGGACTTTGCATAATCGGCGTGAGCCGTGGTGATCGCCGTCAGCTTTTCCTGGATCGGAGCAAAATCGGTCATTTGCAATGTCCTTGGTGATCACCCGAGGCCATCCCCGGTAAATGATCGACTACAGCCGGCATAGAGAATCCAGGGCCAAAATACAAGAAAATTGTGCAACGCAGCATGTCGCCGAATGAGATGGCACCAATCGCAGGCGATGTGGTGATGGGTATCGCTTCCGGTTTTTCTCGTTGAGCTTCGGCGGATGGGGGGCGCTCAACCCATCCTGCGATCTACGCTTCCACGCCCTCACGCAGCGGCGTCAGGTCGATATGAGGCACGGCGGCGACCAGTTCGCGGGTGTAGTCGGTCTGCGGATTTTCGAACAGCGCGTGGCTTTCGCCTTCCTCGACGATGACGCCGCCCCGCAGCACGATGGTGCGCTGGCACATCATGCGCACCACGTTGAGGTCGTGGCTGACGAACAGGAAGGCGAGGCCGTCCTCGCGCCGCAGCCGGTCGAGCAGTTGCAGCACCACCGCCTGCACCGACACGTCGAGCGCGGCGGTCGGCTCGTCGAGCACCAAGAGGCGCGGCCGGCAGGCGATGGCACGGGCGATGCCGACGCGGGCCTTCTGGCCGCCGGATAGTTGATGCGGAAACCGCTCCAGCAATTCGGCGGGCAGGCCGACACGCATGGCGCATTCGCGCACGCGCTGCTTGAGCGCATCGCCAGGGCGCAGGCCGGCGAGGCGGAGCAGCGGATGGGCGATGCAGTCGAATGCGGTGAAGCGCGGATTGAGGCTCTCGTTGGGATCCTGGAACACGATCTGGATGTCGCGGCGCTGCGGGGCGCGGTGGAAATCCCGTGCTGGCAGATGGCCGATCGACTGGCCGTCGAAATTGATGGTGCCTTCGCTCTGGTCGAGCAGCCGGCAGATCATCCGCGAGGTGGTGCTCTTGCCGGAACCGGATTCGCCGACCAGACCGACGCTTTCGCCCGACGCCATCACCAGCGAAAACTTCTCCAGCCCGATGACGCCATTATCGAAGCGCTTGACCAGGTTGCGGACCTCCAGCAAAGGCGGCGTGCCATGCGTCGGCTCTGGCCTTGGGGTTGTTGCCACCGCCGGCAGCAGCGCGCTGTCTTCGCCGCTCGCCAGATCCTCGACCCTCGACGTCGCTGTCGGCGATGCCGCCACCAGCCGCCTGGTGTAGGGATGTTTCGGCGCGCGAAACAGCGTAAGTGCCTCGGCCTGTTCGACCAGCTGTCCCTGTTCCATCACCACGATGCGGCGGCAATAGCGTGCGGCGAGGCCGAGATCGTGGGTGATCAGGATGGTCGCCATGCCGCGCTCGGCGGCGATCGATGCCAACAGATCCATCACCACCTTCTGGGTGGTGACGTCGAGCCCGGTGGTCGGCTCATCGGCGATCAGCAGCGCCGGGTTGCAGGAAATCGCCATCGCGATCATCACCCGCTGGCACATGCCGCCGGACAGTTCGTGCGGATAGGCGTGGATGCGCTTTTCCGGGTCGCGGATCTGCACGGCGCGCAGCAGATCGAGCGCCTGCCGCCGGGCTTCCTCGGGAGAGATCTTGCGATGCGCCCGGATAGCGTCGGCGATCTGAAGGCCGATGGCGCGGATCGGATTGAGCGCGCCGCGCGGGTTCTGGAAGATCATCGCCATGGCGGCGCCGTGCATCTCCCGCAACCCGGTGTTCGTCAGTTTTGTGATGTCGCGGTCGCGGAACGTGATACGCCCGGAGGTGATCCTGCCGGCGGGATCGAGCAGCCGAGTCATCGCAAACCCGGTGACGGATTTGCCGGAACCGCTTTCGCCGACGATGCCGAGCGTCTCGCCGGTCGCGAGCGACAAAGAGACGCCGCGCACGGCCTCGACCAGGCCGCGCCTTGTCGAGAAGGTGACATGCAGATTGTCGATCTGCAGCAGCGGGTTGGTCGTACCGGTGGCGCTCATGTCCGCTGCGGTCATGTCCGCTGTCTTGGATCGAGGATGTCGCGCAAACCGTCGCCGAGCAGGTTGAAGCACAGCACCGCCAGCATCAGCGCCAGGCCGGGAAACGCCACCAGCCACCATTTGCCGGTCGAGATGAAGCGGGCGCCCTCCGCGACCATGATGCCCCATTCCGGCGTCGGCGCCTTGACGCCGAGCCCTATGAAGGAAAGCCCGGCGGCGTTGATGATGGCCCAGCCGAGATTGAGCGACATCTGCACTACCATCGCCGGCAGCACGTTGGGCAACAGAAAGCGCAGCACCACGGAAGTGTGGCTCTCGCCGTTGGCCCGCGCGGCCTCGACCCAGCCGAGATTGCGGCGGACGTTGACCTCGGCGCGGGCGAAGCGGATGTAGAACGGCAGGTTGATGATGGCGGTGGCGATGACGATGTTCTCGACACGGTTGCCGAGCGCCGCCACCATCGCCATGGCCAGCACGAACAGCGGAAACGCCATCAGCACATCGACGAAGCGCCCGACCGCGCGGTCGAGCCGGCCGCCGGAATAACCGCACAGCGCGCCGATCACCGCCCCCAGCGCAAACGAGATGCCGACCGCGGAGACCGCGATGGCGAGATCGAGCCGTGCGGCGACGACGATACGGCTGAACACGTCGCGGCCGAGCTGGTCGGTGCCGGCGAGATGCGCGGCGCTCGGCGGCAGCAGCGCGTGCGCCACATCGGAAACGATCGGATCATAGGGCACGATCCAGGGGCCGAAGATCGCCGCCCCGACCAGCAATGCCGCGCCCAGTGCGGCGATGCCGGTGACGGGATTGCCGCGCAGGATGAAAGCGGCATGCTGCAAGGTCGCGCTGCTCATCCGATCGACACCCGCGGATCGGCGATGCCGTAGAGCACATCGACGACCAGATTGACGATGACAAAGACGAAGGCCATCAGCAGCACAAACCCCTGCACCGGGGCGTAGTCCGACGACAGCAGCGCGTCGAGCGCGTAGGAGGCGACGCCGGGCCAGGAAAATACTTTTTCCACCAGCACGTTGGCGCCGAGCATGGTCGAGAACACGATGCCGGCGATGGTGATCACCGGCAGGATGGCGTTGCGCAAGGCGTAGGTGACGACGATCCGCCACCACGACAGCCCGACCGAACGGGCGGTGCGCACGAAATCGCTGCCGAGCGAGGCCAGCATCGAGGCCCGGGTGATGCGCGCCAGGGGCGCAATCACGAACAGCGCCATGGTGCAGGCCGGCAGGATCAGTTGCTTGAACGCCGCCCACCAGCCGTCGAGATCGCCGGCGAGCAGGAAATCGATCAGCAGGAAGCCGGTTCGCGGCGGCGGCTGGCTGATGAAGATGTCGATGCGCCCGGTCGGATCGGGCGCGATGCCCAAGAGATAATAGAAGGCGTAGATCAGGAGCAGTCCCGAAACAAAGGTCGGCACGCAGACCCCGAGCGCGCAGAACAGCCGCACGCCGTGATCGACCAGCGAGCCGGGCTTCAGCGCGGCGACGATGCCGAGCGGGATGGCGAAGACCAGCGCGATCAGCAAGGCCGCGAAGGTCAATTCGAGCGAGGCGGGCAGGCGGTCGCGCAGATCCTTGGTGACGGCCTGGCCGGTCATCAGCGAACGGCCGAGATTGCCGCGGCCGACGTCATAGAGATAGAGCACGAGCTGCTGCGGCACCGGCTTGTCGAGCCCCATCTGCTTGCGGATGGTTTCGATCTCCTCCTTGCCGGCATTGGGGCCGGAGGCGAAGAACACCGCGGGGTCGCCGGGCAGCACCCGCATCAAAAGAAACGTGAAGACCAGCACGCCGAACAGCGCCGGCAGCGACGACGCAAAGCGTCGCGCGGCGCGTTTCGCCGTCGAGGTTAGCTTGGTCAACGCACCTCGCCCGCCTAGCAGGGGCGTGGATGCTTCCGGGGATTGCTGCATCAGCTTGCCGCGCCAAATTGCAAAACCAGGGACGCCATGCGGCGCCCCGGGTTACCGCCTGTGGTCCGGTGTATCACTTCCGGCTGAGGTCGCGATAGTCGACCTGGCGGTGGAACTGGTAGGTATAGCCCTCGAGCGAGGGAGACATCACCGCATCCTGGCTCGGCTGCCAGAGCATGATCTGCGGCATCTGCTCGAAATGGATGGCGTTGAGCTTCTTGCCGTCTTCCTCGTATTTGGCCTTGTCGGGTTCGAAGCGCGCTTCCTGCGCGATCGCGGTGAGTTCGGCACTGTTGATCGAGCTGTAGTTCCAGCGCTGATCGCCGGTGTAGAAGTTGCGGTAGAAGTAATCCGTCGACGGCAGCCAGGCCACCACGCCTTCGGTGAAGAAGGGCAGCTTCTTTTCGGTGATCTGCGTCGACATCTGCGCGTCGGGCAGCTTCTGGATGTCGACCTTGATGCCGATCTTGGCGAGCGATTCCTTCACCAGCGCGGCCATCGGTTCGGCAGTCGCTGCCTGACCGACGTTGAAGCTGAAGCTGGTGGAGAAACCGTCCGGCAAGCCCGCGGCGGCCAGATACGCCTTGGCCTTGTCGAGGTCGAGCTTGTAGGGCTGCGCGATCGGATAGGCGCCGCTCGGCGGCTTGCCGCCGTCCCAACTCGCGCCGAACAGCGGCGCGCCGCGTCCGAACAGCGCGGCCTTGAACATGTCGTCATAGGGCAGCGCATAGGCGATAGCGCGGCGCACATCGAGCTTGTCGAACGGCGGGATGGTGTTGTTCATCGAGACGAAGGTGAGGGCGTTGTATTGCGGCGTCGAGATCACCTGCAGCTTGCCCTTGGCTTCCAGTGCCTGGGCGTCGCTGGCCTGCAGGTCGATGACGATGTCGGCGTCGCCCTTTTCGACCAGGTTGGCGCGGGTTGCCGGTTCCGGCACCGACTGGATGATCAGGCGCTTGAAGAAGGCCTGCTTGGCGCCGGGGCCGCGCTTCCAGTCTTCGTTGCGCTTGAGGATGACCTGCTCGCCGGGCTTGAAGGTCTCGATGATGTAGGCGCCGCTGCCGGCGGTGTTTTCCTTCAGCCAGGCCTGCGCCCACGGATCGTCCTCTGTGGCATGCGCCTTGGCGACTTTGGAATTGATGATGATCGGATAGACGGTGGCGAGGTTCGGCAGCGCCAGCTTGTCGGGCTTCGGCAGCATCACTTCGAAGGTCGCGGGATCGATCACCTTGAACTGGCTGGCGTCGGTCATCGAACCGGTGAGCAACTGCGCCTTGCCGAGCACTTTGGCTGTGACGGCGCGGTCGAGCGACCATTTGACGTCGTCCGCAGTGACCGGCGTGCCGTCCTGGAACTTGGCGTCCTTGCGCAGATGGAAGGTGAGCTTCAAGCCGTCCGGGCTGACATCCCAGGATTCGGCCAGTTCGCCGCGGATGCTATCGAGGTCAAATACCCACTTGCCATTGAGCTGCTTGCGCCCGAACGACACCAGCCGGTCGTAGGTGCTCAGACTCACCGCAAAGGCTTCGCGGGTCGAGCCGGGAATGTTGGGGTCGAGCGTATTGACCGAAGCGCCGGTGACATAACGCAGCGTTTCCGCGCGGGTCTGTGCCTGCACCGGCGCGGTGGCCGCCAAAAGCGCCAGCACGGCGGCCGCACCGAGCACCTGCCGGGCATGGATCTGCTTGGAATCCCTGAATTTCATCACTCTGTCCTCTGAATTCAACAATCTGTCCTCTGAATTCAACAAAACGACGATCGAAGCCACGCGTGCGCGAGGCGACGACCGATGATAGCTAATTCGCTTAATACCTAAAGCAAATAACGCGCCAAAGAGCGGGTCCAGCCGTGCATGTCAGGCCGTCGGTTCATCGGCCTTCGCTGCAGCTTCGGGTTGTCTTGCGATGATCGCCTGCGGCACGTCATAGGCCCTGAACGACGCCCAGTGCCGCTCGATATCGGCGCGAAACAGCACGCGTGTCAGGCCGTGCACCAGTTTCGGCACGGCGGTGGTCATCGCGTTGATCGAGGAGCCGGAGGGACCGAAACTCATGGTCGAAGCGATGGCGAACAAGTGGATGTTCGAGATCCACGAGGTCTCGCCGGGGACCCGTTCGGTCAGCGCGTAATCGTTGGCCAGATAAGGGAAACGGCCGAGACGCGGGCTGCGCTCGCTCTCCGGCGGCTGGTAACGGTCGGCCCAACTGGCGATATTGCCCGCGCAGTTTCGCAATTCGCCACGGCCGGCAAAATCCATGTCGATTCCGGTCCCGCAGATCACGAAATCCGCAGCGAAGTTGCTGCGCGGCGTCCGCAATTCGACCTTGTTGCCTAGCTGCTGGGCAGCTTCGACCGGCGCGCTTTCGTGCAGATGAAAGTTGCCGTGACTTGCGCAGCGATCATAGGTGGCCTGCGGGAATCCCTCGCGCATTTCCAGCGCCATGCGCATGAAGCGCCATCGCCAGGAATCGTCGAGATCGCTGAAATGCCGCATGAAGCCGCGAAAGTTCAACCACAAATAAGGCTGGATTAACTGCACTTCGGCGCGCCGGCACAGCAGGTGCACTTCGGCGGCGCCGGCTTCCAGCGCCGTTGCGGCATTGTCGAAAGCCGAAGCGCCGGCGCCGATCACAACCACCTGCTTGCCGCGCAGTGCCTCGAAGTCGATGGCGTCGGCGGCGTTGGCGCACAATGAAGGCGGCAAGCGATCGAGCGGGGCCGGGATCGTCCAGTTCCCCATGCCTTCCTGACCCGTGGCCAGCACGATCTTGCGCGCGTAAACGATTTCAACGCCGCCGGCGCCTTGCACCGTGGCGGCGAGCAGGCCATCGGCGGCCGGGGTAATTTCCACGACCTCACAGCCGTTGCGCACCGGCACGCCGGTGACGCGCCTGAACCACATCAGATAGTCCGCCCAGTGCTGGCGCGGAATCCGGTCGAGGCCTTGCCAATGTTCTTTGCCGAACATGGCCTCGTGCCAGGACTGATAGGTGAGACTCGGGATATCGAGATCGGGGCCGGTAAAATGCTTCGGGCTGCGCAGGGTCGGCATGCGCGCGTAAGTGAGCCACGGGCCTTCGCGGCCTGCTTCGGCCTTGTCCAAAACAAGGATATTTGTGACCTGCGACCGCAGCAGGCCGAAACCGATGGCAACGCCGGATTGTCCGGCGCCGACGACGAGCACGTCGAGCGCCGGTTGGCCATCGGGTCCCATCTTCGGCTCGAGCCACGCGGCATTCGGATGCGCGATGCTGGCCAGATCGGCGCGGACGCGTTCGTCCAGATCGGCGAGAGCAGAGCTCATGCCGCCAGCCAGCCGCCGTCGACGACCATCACCGTTCCGGTGGTGAAGGACGAGGCGTCGCTGGCCAGATGCAGCGCCGCCTCGGCGACTTCCTCGGCCTCTCCGAAGCGTTTCATCGCGTGGCGTTCGCGCGAGGCGTTGCGCACCGGCTCCGGATCGGCATGGCGCGCAAAACTGCGCCGCAGCAGCGGGGTATCGATGGCGCCGGGCGCGATGGCGTTGACGCGGATGCCGTCGGTGGCGAAATCCACCGCCATGGTCCGGACCAGGCTGAGCACCGCGCCCTTGGAGGCGATATAGGCGCTGTTGCCCTTGCCGCCGGCGATGGCGAGCTGCGAGGCCAGCGCGATGATCGAGCCCTTGCCCTGCCGCTGCATCTGCGGTACCGCCGCGCGCGCCCACAGCCAGGTGCCGCCGACATTGGTGCGGAACACCGCGTCCCAATCGGCGGGATCGGTCGTCACCACGGTGCCGCCGCAGGAAAAACCCGCCGATGTCATCAGCACGTCGAGCCGGCCGTGCTGCTGGACGATTCCATTCACCACGGATGTCGCGAACCCGGCATCGCCGACGTCGCCGACATGCGTTGAACAGCTGCCTTTGGCGTCGCGGATAGCCGCCATGGTTTCCTGCAGGC
>JAQGJF010000538.1 GCA_028290765.1 Tardiphaga sp. | reverse complement strand
TTTCGGTCGGCTTGCGCTGTGCCCGCTCGATCTCGGCGCGCTCGAGCTGCGGCGCGATCGCGCCGACGACGCTGGCGGCGACCTGGTCCTGCAGCTCGAAAATATCGTCGAGCGTGCTTTCGAAACGCTCGGCCCACAGATGCGCCCCGGTGGTCGCATCGATCAGCTGTCCGGTGATGCGGACGCGGTTTGCGGCCCGGCGCACGCTGCCTTCCAGCACGTAGCGCACCCCCAGCTCGCGGCTCACCTGCTTCACGTCGACGGCGCGGCCCTTGTAGGTGAAGCTCGAATTGCGCGCGATGACGAACAGCCAGCGAATACGCGACATCGCCGCAATGATGTCTTCGACAACGCCGTCGGTGAAGTATTCCTGCCCGGGATCGCCGCTCAGATTCAGGAACGGCAGCACCGCGATGGAGGGTTTTTCGGGCAGCGCCAGCGCGGTTGCGGGGATTTCGTTCGATGGACTGGCCGCGGCCGTCAAGGAACCGAATCCCTCGACGGACGGCGCCTCCCGGACATCGCCGACGAATCGGAAGCCCTTGCGGGCGACGGTTCGGATCAGCCGCTGTTCCTTGCCGCTGTCGCCGATCGCCTTGCGCACCGCATTGATATGACTGGTCAGGGTCGATTCGGAGACGATCCGTCCGGCCCATACCGCGTCGAGCAGCCCGTCCTTGTCGACGACGTGCTCACGGTTCTGCACCAGATGCAGCAGCAGGTCGAAGACCTGCGGCGTGACGGCGATCGCCTCGTCTCCCCGCGTCAGCTCCCGCCGGTCGGGGTCGAGCACATAGGATTCGAACAGAAATCGCACCTCGGCGCTCCGCAAAACCCCGCGCGCATGCGTCGGGCAGGCAGCCGGTGCAACCGGCGAGCCAGTTGGTCCGCGCGGAACCCTCAGCGACGGGAAACCCGTGGGACCGCGGACCTTTTGAACGAATATGCAAGGTCAGTTCAAGGGAAATCCAAGGCCGCTGCAAGGTCTTTCGGCCGGGCCGCAGGCATCCTGCACCCATTGATCGCAACGCAGTGTTGGATCGTCGAACGCAGGAGAGCAACATGAAGATCGTCGTCATCGGAGGCAGCGGCCTGATCGGGAAGAACGTAGTGAACCGGCTGCGTCAGCAGGGCCATGAGGCTGTTGCGGCGTCGCCCGCCTCGGGCGTCAACACCATTACGCGTGAGGGCCTGGCCGAGGCGCTGTCGGGCGCGCAGGTCGTCGTTGACGTGGCGAACTCGCCGTCCTTCGAGGACAGCGCCGCCTTGAAGTTTTTCGAGACCTCCGGCCGCAACCTGCTCGCCGCGGAAGCCGCCGCCGGGGTCGAACATCATCTGGCGCTGTCGGTGGTCGGCACCGGCGACATGCCGCAGATCGGCTATTTCCGCGCCAAGAAGGCCCAGGAAGATCTCATCAAGGCCTCCGGTAGGCCTTATACGATCCTGCATGCGACGCAGTTCTTCGAATTCGCCGACGGCATCGTCCAGTCGGGTGCCGACGGCGATGCGATCCGGCTGTCGCCGGCGCTGTTCCAGCCGATCGCGTCCGACGATGTCGCCGCCACGCTGGCCGAACTCGCGGTCGGCGCGCCGCTGAACGGCACCGTCGAAGTGGCCGGTCCCGAGTTGATCGGTCTCGACATGCTGGCGATGCAGTTCCTGGCCGCTAAAGGCGACAAGCGCCGCGTGATCTCTGATGTCCACGCCCGCTATTTCGGCTCCGAGCTGGATGACAAATCGCTGACGCCCCGCGGTCAGCCGCGGCTTGGGCCGACCCGCTTCGCGGAATGGCTCAGCCGCGCTGTCGCCAAGGCATGATGCACTTCGGTCAGACAACCGCTCAAGAAAGTTAATATGCTATGAAGTCAAGTGTACTTGACTAGCTAGCGCATTTTGTCGACATTGCGCCCGATACGACGATGCGGGAGAGATCGGGGCTGAGCTTTGGCCCCGACGCCGACGGAGCAACCACCCCGGAAACTCTCAGGCAAGCAGGACCGCGTCGTCGAAGACAATCTGGAGAGAGGCACCGGTGGTGCCCACCGAAGGGGCCTTCGCATCGCGCTTTCGCGCGGTGGGATGAAACTCTCAGGTACCGTGACAGATGGGGTGTGCAACGCGTCGAGCGACGTGATTGCGCCCATCTGTTCAACGGGAGCCCTGACGAAAATGACTCATATTGCAATCATCGGCGCCGGAATCACCGGCGTGACCACGGCCTATGCGCTGTTGGAACGCGGTTACCAGGTGACCGTCCTGGACCGCCATCGCTATCCGGCGATGGAGACGTCGTTTGCCAATGGTGGACAATTGTCGGCAAGCAACGCCGAGGTCTGGAACAACACATCGACGGTATTCAAGGGCCTGCGCTGGATGTTCAAGCGCGATGCGCCGCTTCTCATGAACCCATCGCCGAGCTGGCACAAATATTCATGGATTGGCGAGTTCGTCGGCAATATCAAAAACTACCGGGCCAACACTGCCCAAACCGTCCGATTGGCACTCGAGGCCCGGCAGGAACTGTTCAGGATCGCGGAAAAGGAGAGCATTGCCTTCGACTTGGAGCGAAGGGGGATTCTTCATATCTGTCACGACCGAGCGAGTTTTCAATCGGGAGAACGCGTCAATTCACTGCTGCAGAAGGCCGGACTGGAACGACGGGCCGTGACGCCACAGGAGATTCAAAAGATCGAGCCGACACTGCAGGGGAAATATTACGGAGGCTTCTACACGCCGTCCGACTCAACCGGAGACATTCACAAATTCACCCGCGGGCTGGCCGCCGCCTGCCTGCGGAAGGGCGCCGCTTTCGTCCACGACGTGAATGTCGAGAACGTCGAGACCGCCGGCGGCAGGCTGTCAGTCACATGGGCTTCGGAGCGTCACGCGGAACCTCAGCGCACAGCAATGGCGTTCGACAAGCTCGTCATCTGCGCGGGAGTCGAAAGCCGTCGCCTGGCCGGATTATTGGGCGACCGTGTCAATATCTATCCGGTGAAAGGCTATTCGATCACTGCGAATCTCGAGACACGGGAGAGCCAGGCCGCATCGCCGCAGGTCAGCCTGCTCGACGAAGCGGCGAAGATCGTGACCAGTCGCCTGGGACACGACCGCTTTCGTGTTGCCGGCACCGCCGAATTCAACGGCTTCAACCGGGATATCCGCGCGGACCGCATTCAACCGCTGACGGATTGGGTGAGATGCAATTTCCCTGGCATTGACACCTCGAAAATCGTGCCGTGGGCGGGACTTCGGCCGATGATGCCGAACATGATGCCGCGCGTCAGCGCGGGCCGCGTTCCCGGTGTTTTCTACAACACCGGGCACGGGCATCTCGGCTGGACGCTGTCGGCCGCCACCTCACAGATCGTCGCTCGGCTCGTCGACGCAAGCGCTTTTGCAAACGCATCCGCCTAGCGCATGTCCCGGCGAAGTGGATCCGGTTCGCCGACAAGGACATGCGCCAACACCAGAATCTACGGCGCTTTCCGGTCATATTGGATCACTGAGTGATCCAGTATGACCGGAAAGCGCTGTAGCCATCGCGTTGAGGGCGGGATCCTCATGGTTGCGGCATGATGCCTTGGATCACCAGGCGCCGAAACATCTCATCAATCCGTTGCGGCGGCAGCTTCGCTCCGCCATCGAGCCACCAGGTCAGCACGGCCATGTAGGCGCCAACGATATATTGGACCGTGATTTCGCGCGGAATGGCGTCCGGCGAACTGTCGCAGGTTGCCGCAAGGTCATCGCGCACCAGGTCTGAAATGATTTGGCGAATGCTGCAGAGGGCTACGGCACCGCCACGACTGCTAACCAACGCCCGATGGAACTCGCGGTGGTCACGGGCGTGTTCGAACATGGTCAGGCTGAAGCCCAGACGTCGGTTCCGAATGTCTCCCGGAATTGCCAAAGCCTTCCGCTGCCGATCGACGAGTTCCTTGCGCAAGTGCTCGAAGCCGCTTCGCTTCAGATCATCCTTGCCCGTGTAGTGGGCGTAAAATGTCGATCGACCGACATTGGCTGCATCACAGATGTCCTGGATGGTGATCGTCTCGTAGTCCTTCTTCAAGATCAGCGACATCAAGGCCTGCTGCAGCATTCCCCTGGTGCGGGGGATGCGGCGGTCTGTCTGCTCTTCTCTTGCTTTCCCCATCGTTATTCCCGGTCAGATCGCAACATTGTTCAATATCGGCCATTCGCTTCGAGGCTCATTCCGGACAAATCGAGCAGATCGTCCATTACCGGACATTACGATCCATCTGTTTGTTGACCGGCGTCCTCACTCCATGCCCGTTATCAAACGTTCGGTTCACTCTACGGATCGATGGAGAGGAGGCAAGCCCGATGCGCAGCCAGGGATCAACCACCAGCATGCCACGCTGGGCGAAGGCATTTGGGGTCGTGGCGATTCTGGTGGGCTCGCTATTTGTCATCCTGCACCTTGCCGGCTATGGCCTCGGTGGCCACACACTTCACTCCGGCGTCGTGCATCGGCCATGAACATGACGACACGTGGTCGCAAGTTCGCGCTCACCGCGCATGTCACTTCTTCGGTCGGCTGGTTTGGCGCCGTCGCCGGCTTCCTGGCTCTCGCCATCGCCGGTGCCGCCAGCCAGGATGCCCGGATCGTGCCTGCCGCCTATCTCGCGATGGACCTGACCTATTGGTACGTCATCGTCCCGTTGGGAATTGCCTCACTGCTGACCGGGCTGGTCTCGTCGCTGGGCACCGATTGGGGCCTGTTTCGGCACTATTGGGTCCTGGTGAAGCTGCTGTTGACCATCCCTCTCACTATCCTCTTGCTGGTGCACACGCAGCCAGTCAGCTACATGGCACGCGAAGGTGTACAGAGGACATTGTCCGGCGACGATCTCGGCGGGCTGAGAATCCAACTTGCGGCTTATGCCGGCGCCGCGCTGCTGGTGTTGCTGGTGGCAACGGCCCTGTCGGTGTACAGGCCGAGGGGCATGACCGGATACGGGGCCCGTCGGTAGGACCAAGCGCGATCAGTGCTGCAGCTGCCGCGACAAGGATGGTTGCAACCATCGCCGTGGCGACAATTTCATGGCGGAGAATAAAAATTCTCCAGCCATCGACGTGCCACAGATTGGCCAAGAGCCGGGCTCAGCTTCTCCATATGTTTGCAACATCCTGCTCGCGAGGCCGCCATGATCGCCCAGAAGACCGCCCGCTTTCTCCTGAAATACGGGTCGAGCGATCCGCTGAAGCTTGCCGATATCGTGCGCCGCCGCGCGATCGAGAAGTTCAGAACGCCGCCGACCGGCCTCGCGACCACGGGTTTCAATGGCGTGCGTTACGAGATCGACATGTCGTTGCATCGCATGATGAAGAAGTATTATTTCCATACCCACGAAATGTTCCTTGAACGCATCTTCAAGCGTTGCCTCGCTCCCGGCCAGACCTTCGTCGATATCGGCGCCAATTGCGGCTACTGGTCGGCCTATAGCCTGTCGCTGGTCGGCCGGAGCGGCGAGGTGCACGCCTTCGAGCCGGTGCCGCACTATTTTACGTTTGTCCGGCGGCTCGCCGAGCTCAATCCCGGCTATCGGCTCATCGCCAACAACGTCGCCTGCGGCGCGCAGCCCGGCGCCTTCACGATGGCCGTCGTGGCGCCGCGTGCGGAGAACTTCGACAATTACAACACCAATATCGGGTCGAGTTCGCTGGCTGCCGGTTTCCTCGACCACGCCCGCGAGCTCACGGAAAACATCACGGTCGAGGTGATCACCTTCGATCATTACGTGCGCGAGCGGAACATCGATCTCGACCGTGTCGGCCTGATCAAGATCGACGTCGAAGGTTTCGAGTCCCAGGTATTCGACGGCATGCAAGGCGTCCTGGCAAAAGGCGGCCGCAAGGTCCCGATCCTGTGCGAGATTCTCACCGACCGGGACCGCCCCGAGCCGCTCGACGGCCGGCGGATCATCGAACGCCTCGAGGATTGCGGCTACCGCTGCCTCGATGCCACGAATTTGCGACCGATCGATCGCGATGCGCTTGGTTTTGAGGAGAACATTCTCTGCCTCTGACGGTCGCCGGCGAAGCGGCTTCGCCGGTTCGATGCCGCCGATACCCCGTCCCGGAGAAAAAGACAGTGCAGATGAATCGTCGCGCCTTGCTCGCCGGATTCTTGACCGTGTCAGCGGTGCCGCTCGCCGACGGCAAATCCGCCGCGGCGCAGTCGAACCCATCCGTCCTTGCGTTGACGCCGGCTTGCTCGGATCATCCACAAGCGACGCAATCGCGCGAGGAGGGACCTTACTTCAAGCCGAATTCGCCGCTGCGGAACGATCTCGCGGCGGACGCTCCTGCGGGCGAGAGAATCACGATCGCGGGATTCGTCATGGACCCCTCGTGCAGGCCGGTGCCTCGGACACTCATCGAGATCTGGCACGCGGACGACCGCGGCGCTTACGATACTACAGGCTACCGCCTCCGAGGTCACCAATCGAGTGACGAGGCGGGCCGGTGGTGGTTCACCACCATCGTCCCCGCGCTGTATCCCGGCCGCACGCGGCACTTCCATTTCAAGGTCCAGAGGCCGGCCCGGTCCGTACTGACGACGCAGCTGTTCTTTCCCGGCGAGCCGCA
>JAQGJF010000300.1 GCA_028290765.1 Tardiphaga sp. | reverse complement strand
ATTTTGAAGCCTGCCGAAAGGGACGTTGATGCTGCAAGGAATCTCCCCGCTGCTGTCGCCGGATCTGCTGCATTTGCTGGCGAGCATGGGCCATGGCGATGAAGTGGCGCTGGTCGACGCCAATTTTCCCGCGGCGGCGACAGCTGCGCGTCACGGTCATCGGTTGGTGACGTGTCTTGGCGTCGATACGCCGGCCATGCTGCGTGCGGTTCTCACGGTGCTGCCGCTCGACAAGGCGGTGGTCGAGCCCGCGGTGGTGATGGAGCCGCAGCAGGGCGATGCGCGTTTCCCGGGCGGATTGCCGGAAGCCGCCGCGGAGATCATCCGCCTCGTTGAAAGCCATGAATTCCGCTGCGGCCGTCTCGAGCGGTTTGCCTTCTATGAACGGGCGGACCACGCGCTCGGAATCATTCAGACCGGAGAGCTGCGTGTTTACGGCAATGTCATCCTCAAAAAGGGCGTCGTCACCGTCTCCACATAACGCGTTGCTTCGAAAGCTCAGCGATCCATCAGCAGATGCGGCAGCCAGGTGGTCAGCGGCGGCCAGACCGTGATGGCCACCAGCACCACCAGCAGCGGCACCAGCCAGGGCAGGATCGCGCGCGACATGGTTTCGTAGGAAATGTTGGCGATCCGCGCCGTCACGAACAGCACGACGCCGATCGGCGGATGGATGGTGCCGAGGATCAGGTTGAAGATCATGATCAGGCCGAACTGAACCGGATCGATGCCAAAGCTGTGCGCGGCCGGCACCAGGATCGGGATCAGGATCAACAGCGCCGCCAGCGCCTCCATGAAACAGCCGACGACGAGCAGGATCAGGTTGCACACCAGCAGGAAAACCAGCGGGTGCTGGATCGCATCCACAATCGCCGGCGCAAGGGTCTGCGGCACGCGTGAGATCGACATGCACCAGCCCAGCGCACCCGCCGCCATCACCAGCACCATGACGAGACCGCTGGTCTCGGCGGTATCGATCAGCAGCGCCGGCAACGATTTCCATTCCAGGGTTCGATAGACCACAAAGCCGAGGAACAGCGCGTAGATGCAGGCCACCGCCGCGGCTTCGGTCGGCGTGAAAAACCCGCCGAACATGCCGCCGAGCAGGATCACCGGCGTCAGCAGCGCCCAGAAGCTCTCGATGAGAGCTTTGACGATTCCACCGAACCCGACAAAGGGCTGGCTCGGAAAGCCTTCGCGCTTGGCGATCAGCGCCACCATCACCATCAGCGACAGGCCCATCAGGATGCCTGGGATGACACCGGCCATGAACAGGCGCCCGATCGAAACGTCGGCGGTGACGCCGAAGATCACCATCGGCAGGCTCGGCGGAATGATCGGGCCGATGGTGGCGGCGGCGGCGGTGATGGCGGCGGCGGTCTCCGGCCGGTAGCCGGCCTTGCGCATCGCCCTGATCTCGACGCCGCCGGTGCCGGCGGCATCCGCGACCGCCGATCCGACCATGCCGGCGAAGATCATGCTCGACAGGATGCTGGCATGGGCATAGCCGCCGCGCAGCGGGCCGATCACGGCGGTGGCGAAACTGACGATCCGGTCGGTGATCTTGGCGGCGCTGAGGATATTGCCCATCAGGATGAACAGCGGTGCGGCGACGATCGGAAACGAGTTCATCGCCTGCGCCATCTTCTGCGGCACGATCGAGGGCGACAGGCCGCCGATGGCGACGAAGGCGAAGGCGGCCAGGCCCATCGAGGCGAACAGCGGAAATCCCGCCAGCAGGGCCAGCAGCCAGACCGCGCCGACCTCGAACATCAGGCTGGTCATTCGACCGCGCTTTCATTCAACGGCGACAGGTCGCGCGGCCGCCGGCCGATCTCGATCAATTCGCTGAGCGCCTGGCCGGTGGTGAAAATCCCGGCGAGGATCATCGGCGCATACATCCAGGCAAAGGAAATCGGCACGGTGGTGGCTTCGAGATCGAAGTTCCGGATCGTCAGGCCGACGCTGTAGACGGCTATACCGATGCCGAAGATCAACAGCGCAAACTGGATGACGAACTCGGCCGTCCGCCATGCCGGGCGGGGCAGCAAATCCTGGAAGAAACGGATCCGCACATGCGTACGGCGGCGGCTTGCCAGGATCCAGCCGAACACCGCCAGCCAGATCATCAGGAAACGGGCGATCTCGTCGGTCCAGATCAACGGATCGCCCCAGGCGCGCGTGACGACGCCAAGCGTCACGCAGCACAACAGCGCGATCAGGAGGACGCACGCCAGCGCTTCGATGGCGCGGTCGAGGGCAGTCACGGCACGCTGCATCATGACGATGTTTTTCGTTGATGTTCGGAGATCGTCACATCGCGGCGATGCGTTCCCAGAGACCCTTGCCCCATTTGGCTTCGAACTTGGCCGGCACGCTCGCCAGCACCGGCTTCTTGAAGCTTTCGAGGTCGGGCTCGATCACCGTCATGCCGCCGGTCTTGAACGTGTCGACCAGTTTGGATTCCTGGCTGACGATTTCGTTGTCTTGCCACAGGCCGTGCTCGGCGAGCGCCTTCGTCAGGCTGCTTCGTTCCTTGTCGTTGAGGCCTTTCCACGTCGTCTCGTTCACCGCGATCAGCCGCGGCGTGATGATGTGCCCGGTCAGCACCAGAAATTTCTGTACTTCGTAAAGCTTGGCGCTCTGGATCGTC
>JAQGJF010000497.1 GCA_028290765.1 Tardiphaga sp. | reverse complement strand
GGCGGAAATGGAAAGATGGCTGAACCAAAAATACGGCGAAGACAGCGCGCTGTACCAGGAGCTGTCGCGCCTGATCAAGTTGGGGGTGGAAGAAGGCTGGGCCGCCAACCAGGAGGTCGAGGGCCCCAATTATCGGCGCAGCCGGATTCTGGAACCGTCGCCGGAGACGTTCCACTTCAGCATCACCGCGGTCTATATGGACAGCAAGGATCCCCGCACGTTCAGGGATGAGGATGACGCAGACGTGCTGCGCGGCCAGTATCACGGCCACCCCTATGGCGAGTTGAACATGGTGATCCCGCTCGACAAGGGTGCCGAGTTGAAGGGCCTGCAGGGCTGGCAGGGGCCGGGATGGACGGCCCCCGATCCGGGAAGCCGTCACTTCCCCGAGGTGAGAGGCGGCGCATTGATCGCCTTGTTCTATCTGCCGGCCGGCCGCATTTCCTATGATTTCGATGCACCATCATAATCCGCGTTGACCGTTGACGAGATTGCGTTGCTCCGCCGGAGCGTGCAAAAACCGGCGCGAAACCTGCCCGCGGAGCGTTCGGATTGCCCCATATCGTTTGTCACTATTCGCGCGACCCCGAAATGCCGTCGATCCGGGACATCCTGGTCGCGCTGCATCGCGCGGCCGCATCGACCGGTGTGGTCAAGGCGGAGGATCTCAAGATCCGGGCCCAGGGTTTTGACGAATATCTGGTGGCCGGGGAAACGCGATCGTTCTTCCACGTCTCGCTTTATCTGCTTGCAGGCCGAACGTCGGCGCAGAAGGAGACGCTGAGTATCGAGTTGAGAAGGGCTTTGTCCAAACGGCTATTGAACACGCACAGCATCAGCATCGACATCCGCGACATGGATCCGGACGCCTACAAGAAGCGGCTGTTGGAAATCTAAACCAGCAGCGGTTTGGCGGCGGTGGCCAATTCCTTGAGCAGCGGCAGGAACCGGTCGATCATTTCTCCGGTGGTGATGCGATCGACATGAGCGCCGATGTTGGCCGCCGCCACGATGCCGCCGTCATATCGGTGGATCGGGACCGAGACGGATCGGAAGCCGTCTTCCGCTTCCCGGTCCACCAGCGAATAGCCCTTGCTTCGGTCGGTGATGATGGTCGCGATGACGAGCGGCTTTTCCAGGGTCGTCTCGGATGTTTGCGGTTTCAGCACCATGCCGTTGATGCTCGCCGCCAATTCGTCATTCGTAAGCCGGCCGAGCAGGACCCGGCCGACCGACGTGCAGAATGCCGGCAGCCTATAGCCGATATCGACGCCGGCGGGGAAAACCCGCGCCGGACTGGCTCTCGCCACGAACACCACCTCGTCGCCGTCGAGAACCGCCAGCGAACAGACCTCCCTGGCCTTGGCGGAAACCTCGTCCATCAGCGGCTGCATGATGGTGCTGATCTGGTTGGACGCCAGATACGCCGACGCCAGCGTGAGGATCCGGGGCGTCAGCGAGAACAGCCGTTCGTCGCCGACGACGAAGCCCGATTTCTCGAGCGTCATGAGGATTCGGCGGGCCGTCGCCCGCGGCAGGCCGGTCGCCTTTGCGATATCGCTGAGCGTCATCGGTCGACGGTCAACGCCGAACGACTGAATGACCCGGAGGCCGCGGTCCAGGCTTTCGATGAATTCGGGGCCGTCGCGTCTGGCTTCCTGTTCTTCCGCCGTGCGCTTGAGTTTGGGCATGCCGCGTGCGCCGTCCAGTCCTGGTTGAATTGCTCGAGTAGGCAGAACAGACCACGATTCCGCCGACTATGCACCCGCACCGTCGGTCGCCTGCAGCAGCGACTTGAAATCGAACGACAGATCGGCGACCGCTTCAGGCGAGGGCGAAATGGCTGCGGCGATAAGTCGTCTGGCGGCCATCTGATCGCCCGGTCTGCTGATGCTGTCCACGGCAATCAGCCTGTCCTGCTTATAGTAGAACACCGAGAACTTGCCGTCCGCGACGGAGCCGCGGATCGCCTGTCGGTCGAAGTTGCGCGACAGCCCGACGGTCTGAAGCTTGGCGTCGTATTGGTCGGACCAGAACCGCGGCACGCTTGCATAGGGCCCGGTGCTGCCCGCGATCGCCAGACCGGCGGCCTTGGCCTGGTCCTGGGCGTTCTGCACCGATTCCAGGCGGAGCCATTCCTGCGCGAAAATATTGTAATGGGAGGTGCAGTCTCCAGCGGCAAAAATGTCGGGGTCGCTGGTCCGGCCGTGGTCGTCGACGACGATCCCGTTGGTGCAGGTCAATTGCGCGCTTCTGGCCAGTTGATCGTTGGGAAGTCCGCCCACGCCGACCAGGACGAGGTCGGCGCGGATCTTCTTGTCGTTTTTGCAATGGACGAAAGCAGCCTTTCCGTCATGCCCCTCGATTGAAACCACGGTTTCTTGCAGTTGCACGTCCACACCGTGCTGCAGGTGCATGTCGAGGAGGAATTCCGAAACGGTCGGAGACACCGCCCGCTCCAGAAGACGGGATGCGCTTTCAAGGACGGTTACCTTCTTGCCGAGCTTGCATGCCGATGCCGCAACCTCGAGCCCGATGAATCCGCCGCCGATGACGACGATCTCCGAAGCTTCGCGAAGTGGGGCCTTGAGGTCGATCGCATCGTAAATCGACCGCAGATAACAGACGCCGTCCAGCGCCGCGCCCTCGACGGGGAGTTGTCTCGCATGGGATCCGGTACCGATCAGCAGCCTGTCGAAGCTCAGCTGCGAACCGCCGTTCAGCAGGACTTTGCGCGATCGCCTGTCGATTTCGATCGCGCTTGCACCGAGGACGAGATCGATCGCCTTGTTGGCGAAGAAGGCACGGTCGCGCAGGATCAGGCTTTGCTCGCTGGCGAGATCGAGCAGAAAGCCCTTGGAGAGCGGCGGGCGTTGATACGGCAGCCAATCCTCGTCGGCGACCACGGTGATCGGCTCGGAGTAGCCGGCATCGCGCGCGGTCAGTCCGGCCTGGATTCCGGCATACGACGCTCCGATGACGACGAGACCGCTCATGACCGCTTCCCCGGAATATGGATCGTCAACGTTCCGGCCGGGAACGGCGGCTTGAGCTGGCAACTCAATCGGCTGCTCGATCTGCGCGTGGCTGCGACCGAGCCCAGCAGTTCTAGTTCATCCGGCTGCGGGGGCGGAAGGCCGTCCACCTGCGCTTCGTCGACATACACATGGCAGGTCGCGCAATCGAGGCAGCCGCCGCATTCGCCTTCGATGCCAGGCACGCCGTTGCGAACCGCCGCTAGCATCACGCTGGCGCCGGAGCCGACCTCGATCACGCTCTCCGCGCCATCCTGCTGAACAAATCTAATGCGAGCCATTGAGGCTCTCCTCAATTGATGTTCAATAGAAGAACATAAGTTCGTTTGTCGAACCTATCAATTGTTTTTTCGCTCGTAGCGTCATCCGTCCCAGCTGCCACCGGCGGCGGCACACGGCGATTAAAAATTAGACTTGCGCAATACGCGAGATAGATACATTCTAACAACGAACGTTTGTTCGTCTATCGAACATTTTAAGAAGGAGCATGCGATGCGGCGTGAGGTGGGGGTACTGGCCATCGGACTTATCGTCGGCTTTGCCAGGGCGCCCTGGGCGGTCGCGCAGCAGGCCGATGCCAATTCGCCGGACCTGATCCTGACGAACGGAAAAATTCTGACCATGGACAGCGCCTCGACGCTGGCCGAAGCGCTGGCGGTTCGCGGCGACAGGATCCTCGCCGTCGGCAGCAATGCGGCGGTGAGAGCGTTGGCCGGGCCGCAAACCCGCGCGATCGACCTCGCCGGAAAATCGGTCACTCCTGGGTTGATCGACACCCATGCGCATTTCAAGGCGGCGGGTCTTGCGGACTATGTCGTCAATATGAGCCGGGCGAAAACCGTCACGGAGGCGCTCGAAGCGATCAAGACGTTCGCAGCCAGGAAGAAGCCGGGCGAATGGATCGTTGGCGGTTCCTGGCATCCGCCGTCGCAACTGGCCGAAAAGCGTTATTTGACCCGCCAGGAAATCGATCACGTTGCGCCGAACAATCCGGTGTATCTGCGCACCGTCGGTCATTTTTCGATGGCCAATAGCATCGCCTTGCAAAGCGCGGGGGTCGACAAGAGCACGCAAAATCCCAGCGGCGGTTCGTTCGAGCGGGATGCGGCGGGCGAGCTGACCGGC
>JAQGJF010000471.1 GCA_028290765.1 Tardiphaga sp. | reverse complement strand
CGCGCGTCTCGCGCCGCCCGACCCACCGCTCCGGATCGAACGCCATCGCATCGCGGAAATTGTTCTCGTCGAGGGTCGCCGGCCGGGTCAGCAGAAAAACCGGGGTACCTTTCGGGATGTCGATGTCGGCCAGTTCGATGTTTTCGTTGGCTTCCATCAGCAGCATGGGCGCCACCGTTCGCATCCGCATCGTCTCGAACGCCACGCCTTCGAACAGGCCGAGCCTGGCGGTATCCTCGAAACTCGCCGGCAAGCGTGCCCCGCCGAACACTTCCACAGCGGCACGGTGCAATTCCGATTGCAGTTCCGGTTTGCCGGCCAGAAGATACATCGTCCAGGCCAGGCTATGGGCCGTCGTGTCCTCGCCGGCGAGCAACAAGGTAAGGACATTGGCATAGACATCGTCGTCGCTGAATCCGGATTGCGGCTCGTCCCGCAGCGCCAGCATGGCTTCGAGCAAATTCTCGGGCTTACTGTCCGGCGCGCGGCGCATCTTGTCGCGGGCATTCTCGATCATCCGCTCGGCGAAAGCACGCACCGCCTGCAACGATCGTTCGAGCCGGTAATCCTGCGGCAGCTTGAAATAGCGCCAATAGGGAAACAGCGCGTTGATCCGGTAGGCCAGCATCGGAAAAATGACGCCTAGATGGTTCTGGATGGCATCTTCGCCGGCCTCCAGCGTGTTCACGTCGGTGCCAAATACCAGCGTCGTCGTCGCATCGACGGTGAATCGGGTGAGGTCCTGCATGATATTGGAATCGGTCCCTTCCTCGACGGTTCGCTGCCAGCGCCGGCGCAACCTGTCGGACACCAGGCGCAACGTCGGGAAGAAGCTTTCGAGCTGATGTGGCGTCAAGGCCCGCATCACGAGGTCGCGCTGCGGACGCCAGGCCGCGCCCTCGACCGAAAAAACCCCGCTCGCCCCCATTTCCCGGGTAACCGGCTCGATCGTCGACAGGCGTCGAAAGCCGCCGGGACGATTCTTCAGAACGGCGAGCGAGAGGTCGACGTCGGATGTCACTAGGATACGCTTCTGGCCGAGCCTGAACGTATAGGTCGGCCCCAGCGTCCGCTCCCATGCTTCCAGCTGGGCGTGCAGGCGTTTCGAATCGAGCTGGGGCAGATTGCCGATCAAGGGCAGCGCGCGAGGCGCTGGAAGATCCGTTAACCGCCGTTTCACAACCTGCTTCAACATGACATGTTTCCTCTGCGGAGAGCCGAAGCCCGAAACACAGAGCAAGCCAAAGCCGGGCTACGGGGCGATTACCGTCAGGCTACATCTGTAACGCGGAGCGCTGATCGCCGAGTTCCTCGCCGCCAGCCCCTGCGCACGGGTTGCAAATGTGCTATGAAGCCGGCCGCGCGAACACGCCCGCAAACTCGGGAGGAATCCGGATCAATGAAGGAAACAACTTCCGCCGATTTCCATCATCGTGATGCCGCCGAATCGAAAGGCGGCCAGATGACGCCGATTCTCGATCAACTGGGTCTCGACGAAGGCCTGCCGGTGGATGCCATCCGTGCCGCGGATGCCAATCGCGCGGCGATGGTGCCCTTGTTCCTGCAGGCCTTTGAGCGCGCCGAGACGGCCGACCCGTCCTTGCAGAATGCGCTGTTCTTCGCGTTCCATCTGCTCGGCCAATGGCGCGAAAAATCGGCCTACCGGCCGCTCGCCGCTTTCCTGCGCCGGCCGGCCGGTGAAATCGCACCGATCATCAGTGGCCTGAAAACCGAGACCGCCCATCAGGTGATGGCCTGCCTCTTCGATGGCGATCCGAGGCCGCTGTATGAGGTGATTCAAGAACCAGAAGCGGATGAGTTTATCCGGGCGCGCATGCTCGACGCGCTCGCCATGGTGACCTTGCGCGGCGAACTGCCGCGCGAGGAGGCCGCGCGGTTCTTGCAAACCTGCTTTGCCGACCTGCAGCCACAGTCCGATTGCCACGTCTGGGCCGGCTGGCAGGGCGCCATCGCCATGTTGGGATTGAGCGAGCTCAAGCCGCTGGTCAAGCAGGCTTTCGAGCGCGGGTTGATCGCTCCATATGTCATGAATCTCGAAGATTTCGAACAAGACCTGCAGCGCACCCTCGAGGGCAAGCCGTATGCCGGGGCGAAGGACGAATATGAACTGTTTGGCGATACCATCGACACGCTGTCGCGTTGGTATGCTTTCGCACCAAAACGCGAGAAAGCGCGCCCAGCAGCCCGTGCCTGGCAGCCGCCCTCGTCGATCCCAGCGGTCAACCCGCTCAGGTCGGTCGGGCGAAACGATCCCTGTCCGTGCGGCAGTGGGAAGAAATTCAAGAAATGCTGCCTTGGCAAATCGCCGTCGGCCATGCAATCGATCGACGAGCAGCTCGACTTTCCCGCAGAAGCCGGACTCGACATTGAAGAGAGCTTCGACTTCGACATTGAAGACAGTGATGGAGCGATCGACTCATACGATCCGCTCGTCGCACCAGACCCCGTGCAATGGCTCATGCTGGACGAACAGGAACGCATCGACCTGGTGCTGGCGTATCATCGCCGCGCCGGCCTTCGCGCGCCGGGCGAGGAGCTCCACGCCACCATTCACGTCATCGTCGAGAACCAGATTGCCGATGACGAGTTGCCGGTGTCGCGCAAGGCACCGCAGTTGATGTCGGAGGGCCTCGATCGCCACGACGCCATTCACGCGATCGGCTCGGTACTTGCCGGGCACATATACGAACTCACACGCGAGGTGAAGTCGGGTAAGCCGCCATCCGACCAGGATCCGAACAAGGCCTATTTTGCCGAGTTGGAACGTCTGACCGCAAAAAGTTGGCGTCGGTCGGCCTGACCACCGCGGAGCGCCGTCGTCGATTCGCCGTCAAATGACGAAGAAGCCATGGGTGGCGTCGCGGCGGAGCTGTTCGACGAGACCGAACTCCCAGTCGAGATAGGCCTGCATCGCCTTGGCGTCGACATCGGTGCCCTCATAGGGGCGCCGGTAGCGATGCGCCGGATCGGGCTTCGGTAAAACCTCCGGCGGCGTGGCGTCCAGGGCGCGATCATAGCCGCCATCAAGCACATAGGCCTCCCAGCCCATCTGCGCGAGCCAGGACGCCGTCATGTCGGCGCGAATACCCCTGTTGTCGGTCAGCAGGATGCGCGCGCCCCGCACCGGCGCCGCCATATCGATCTCCTGGACCAGTTGCCCGCCGGGGTAATGGCGGAAGCCGGGGATGTGGCCCGCCGCATATTCTTCGCCGTCGCGAACGTCGAAGCGGTAGAGGGTACGATGGGTCTGCGCCTCGAGCGCCGCCATTTCCGCAATGCCGACGTGGCGAACGCCGGCGCGATAGGCGACGTCGCGGGCGTTGGCCTTGGCGTCCTCGGAGGCGCCGATGCCGCCGCGCCGATCGGCGCCATGTTCGAGCGCCTGCTGCGCCAGCGTCCATCCGATGGTGCCGTTGCGCAGCGCCATCACCTTGTTGGGAATGCCGGCATTGATCAGCGACTGGGTGCCGATGATCGAGCGGGTGCGCCCGGCGCAATTGACGATGATGGCGGTTTCGGGATCGGGCGCGGCGCGGCCGGCGCGGAGCACCAGCTCGCCGCCGGGCACGCTGACGGAGCCGGGAATGTTCATGGTGGCATATTCGTCGAAGCGCCGGACATCGAGGATCGCGATGTTGGCCTTGGCTTCGATCAGGCGAGCGACTTCGCCGGCGCTCAGCGACGGCGTGTGCCGACGCGACTCGACCAGCTCGCCGAAGGCTTTTGCGTAACTGTTCACGTCCTGGAACAGTTCATAGCCTGCCGCCTGCCAGGCGTGCAGCCCACCGTCGAGATGGCGAACGTTGTTGTAGCCTAACGCCCCAAGCCACTCCGCAGCCTGTGAGACAAGGCCTTCGCCAGCGTCGTAGATGACGATCGGCACATCCTTGCGCGGCAGCCGCGTGCCCGCTTCGAGCGCGATCCGGTCCGCCGCCATGTTGGCGGCAAACAGCGGATGGCCGGTGGCAAAGGCGGCCTCGTGCCGCAGATCGAGCAAGGCGATCTCGTCGCGAAGCAGCAGCGAGGCGCGGACTTGCGCGGGCGTGACGGTAGATACTGTCATCGATGAGCCTCGGACATTGCAATCTACAACTTCTTGAACCAGTCTTCCTTCTCGATCTGCATCGGAATCAGCATGCGGACCACGGCGTTGTACCAAGCCACCGCCATCATGATGTCCATCGCCTCCCGCTGGTTCAGATGCTTGCGAAGATCGGCCCAGACCTGGTCGGATACTTCGATCGCCAGCGTTGCCTCGCGCGCGTAGCGGATGATGGCCCGCTCGCGGTCGTCGAATTCGGCCGAGGTCTCGAAATCGGCCAGTTGCTCGAGCTGTCCGCGACGCAGGCCGGCCTTGAGCGCCGAATTCCAGTGATGTTCGAACTCGTAGTCGCATTTGGTCACGAGACCGACCGTCACGATGCTCAATTCCCGCAACCGCGCCTCGACGGCCGAACCCTGGCGCATCTCCCGGGTGAACTCCAATAGCGGATCCAGCAGGTTCGGGATGTTTGCCAGCGCCAGAAAGATGTTCGGCGCCGGATTGCCACGCTCGGAAAGCATACGGTCATAGGCGGGCAAATGGGCTTCGGGGTATTGTTCGCGTGTCGGATAGGGGACGCGGCTCATGGATGATGATTCCTGTAGGATCGATGCGAACGACTTGAAACAGCATGTAGAATGGATTGGAAGCAGCGGCAATGATGGCCTTCCCCTGGGAAACGCTATTCGATGCGTTCCAGCCCGGCTTTGTCGATCACCTCATTCCAGCGCTTGATCTCGGACGAAACGAAAATCTTCATCTGCTCCGGTGTCGAGGATCCGGCGCGGACGCCGAGGACGTCAAGCTTGGCCTGAAATGCCGGGTCGCCGATCGCCTTCTGAAGATTAGCGTTCAATCGTGCCACGATCTCGGGGGACGTTCCGGCGGGCGCGGCAATTCCGATCCATGATTTGACGTCGAAGCCCGGCAAGGCCTCCGCGACCGGCGGCACATCGGCAAGCGCCGGCCAGGGCGCCGAACTCGATACACCGAGACCCCGGAGCGTGCCGGCCTTGATGGCCGGGCCGGTGACCGTGATGGTATCGACGATCAAGTCGATCTCGCCCGAGAGAACGTCGACCAGCGGCTGCATGCCGCCTCGATACGGAACATGGGTGAGCTTGGCGCCGGCCGACAACGCCAGAAGTTCGCCGGTCAAGTGCTGCGTCGATCCGAAGCCGACCGAGCTGAAGGACAGCTTTCCCGGCTGCCCGCGGGCTGACGCGATCAGGTCGGCCATGCTCTTGATCGGACTGTTCGCGCGCGTGGCGACCACGAAGGGAAAGGTACCGACCAGGGAAACAAACGAGAAGCTGCCCACCGGATTGAACCGCAGCTTCTTGTAGAGCGCGGCGGAAACCGCGTGTCCGCCGGTCAGCAATATGATGGTGTAGCCATCCGGCGTGGCACGCGACACCAATTCCGACGCGATGTTGCCGCCCGCGCCGGGCTTGGCATCGACAATGACGGCCACGCCCAGCGACTCCGCCAGCACGCCCGCGACCAACCGCGACAGCGAATCCGCATTGCCGCCAGCGCCAAAGCCATGGGTCAGGGTAATGGGCCGCTGCGGCCACTGCTGCGCATGCGCGTTGGCGAAGGCCAACAGAAACATGGCTATCGCAAGAACACTGCGCATCATGGCTATCATCCCGGTTCAATTTTTGTTGTTGGATCGTCGCGCCCAACGCAGTAGCCGGCCTCACCGCCGAACAAAAGCCGACAATCGCATCCGACCGGGTTTTTCCCCCATGGCTCCGTCCAACAGGTCTGGGTTGCAACCCGCGCGTCCCGGCGCGGCTGGCAATCGGCCGGCGTCGTCCCCAGATAGAGGGCGGTTTTGAGCATGATCTTATCCGAAAACCGGTACCCACTTTTCGGGATCATGCTCCCAGGAGTTTCCGCATGACACCGCTTTCGATCCTCGACCTGGTCCGCGTCACCCAGGATACTGACGCCCGCGGGGCGCTCGACAATGCGCGCGATCTCGCCGCGCACGCCGAAAAATGGGGTTTTCGCCGGTTCTGGGTCGCCGAGCATCACAACATGCCGGGCATCGCCAGCGCCGCCACCGCGGTGGTGATCAGCCATATCGCGGCCGGCACCAGCCGCATCCGCGTCGGCGCCGGCGGCATCATGCTGCCCAACCACGCCCCGATCATCATCGCCGAGCAGTTCGGCACCCTGGCGCGGCTCTATCCTGGCCGCATCGACCTTGGCCTCGGCCGGGCGCCGGGCACCGACCAGATCACCGTCCGTGCGCTGCGCCGGTCCCTGCAAAATTCCGACAATTTTCCGCAGGACGTGCAGGAGTTGCAGGCCTTCTTCGCGCCAGCCGGACCGAACCAGACCATCCAGGCCGTACCGGCCGCCGGCACTGATGTGCCGCTGTGGATTCTCGGATCGAGCACCTACGGCGCCCAGCTCGCCGCGGCGCTCGGCCTGCCCTACGCCTTTGCGTCGCATTTCGCGCCCGATCAATTGCTGCCAGCGCTCGATATCTATCGCGCCCGCTTCCAGCCCTCGGAACAGCTGGCACAACCCCACGCCATGGTCGGCGTCAACATCATCGCTGCCGATAGCGACCGCGAAGCAAAACGGCTGGCGACGACGCAGCAGATGTCGTTCACCAACATGTTTCGCGGCAAGCGCGGCCTGAGCCAGCCGCCGATCGACGACATCGAGACATACTGGTCGCCGATGGAGAAGGCGCAGGCGATGCAGATGCTGGCCCGCTCCATCGTCGGATCGCCTGACACCGTCCGCGCCGGGATTGCCGCACTGGTCGCCGAGACCGGGGCGGACGAGCTGATGGTAGTGTCGGATGTCTACGACCACGGCGCGCGGCTGCATTCGTATGAGCTGATGGCGGCGGCGAATGCGGGGAAGGACAACGTGCCGATCGGCGCGGTGGCGTGAAGCGCCATCGAGAGCTCCCGCTGCTCGGCGCCGCGCGTCAGGCAGCTACGCGTCTCAGGAAATCTTGCGCGCCAGAATGCGCGCCGGCGCGCCATCCGACGCTTCGATATTCAACGCCGCGAAAATGAACTCGGCCCGATGGCCGGCGAGCGACGTGTGACCGGTCAAGTGCTCGCAGACCAGGATGCCACGGCTCAGCAGGACGTTGTGAACCGGCCAGTCAAAGCCCGGCTGCCGCAGGTGATAGACGAGGTCCGGCGTCGCAAAATCGCAAGCCAGGATTTTTATCTTTTGGTCGACCAGCCATTCGGCCGATTCAACGGAAAGGCTCGGATGCCGGTCATAGAGATCGGTGCCGAAACGGGTGCTCCATCCGGTGTCGATCGCCAGAATATCGCCGGGCAACAGCTGCGGCCGGGCGCGTTCGAGCGTTGCAACATGAATGACCTCGTCCGGCGCGCAGGGAAGATGCCAGACCACGCCCGGCCCGTGGAGACGGTCGAGCGGAATCTCATCGAAGGCGGGGCCGTCGAGAAAATAATGCCGGGGCGAATCGACGTGGGTTCCGGCGTGAACCACCATGCTCAATTCAGTGACATTGAAGGGATTCTGCGGCTGCTGCTTGATCTTGCGAAGGCTGGGCTTCGGAAAGATCGACGCGCAAGGCATTTTGGGACTGACCGGGTGGGACAGATCGATCCATTCTCCCGTCGCAGAACTGGATTGCGGCAACGGCAGTTCGATCCATCCCTTCCAGCCATAGCCGCGTCCATGACAACCTTCACACATCTTGTTCTCCAATGCTGCGGATAATCCAGATGCTCCGTCATTGCGGAAGAGGCCACCACCCATTCGCCGCCGATGAACAGATGCGGATCGGCGCAGGCATCCGTTGGCACCGAAACAGCGACGTTCATAAGCAACTCCTTCCTGATCGATCCGGTCGACAGCGGCCTTTTCAAGCTTCTGCCGCAGGCTAGAAAGCCCCTCCTCCTCCTGTCCAATACCGTTTGGCGCATCAGCATACGCGTTCGGCATCGCGGGGGATGCTCGACGGCGCGGCGCGCTCGACGATCCGCGGACACGGCGCTGCTTGATTCATTGGGGTGTTTGCGGTGGCGAACGGGCTTTCGGCCAAGCCTTTTCGTGGAAGGCCGCATGGCGTACCAGCTGCGACAATACGTCCAGCAGGTGATGCAACGCATTAGCGACCGATCGATCGCGATGCGCCTTGTTCGGAGGGAGAACGTTCTTTTCTGACGGTCGGCGAGAAGCGGCTCTCGGTCAGGGTCAGTGCGCGGCGCCGTCGCCCGCGGGGCCAGCGTCCGGCGCAAGTTCCAACTCCAGCTCCGCGTCGGCGGTGACATAGCGGACATATTTGTAGTCGCGGATGAAGCTGATCCGGCCATCGCGCCACTCGAGCCACATCACGTAGCTCGGTTTCGGATCGGCGCGGTCTTCGAACACCGCGATCACTTCGCGGCCCTCGAGCCAGGCCGGGGCGAGCCACACGGCATCCAACCTGGCGTAGATGGTGAAGAACATCCCGACGTCCGCACGGCCGGCGCGAAGCGCGTACGAGGACTGTTTGAGTTTGACATCATCGGCCAGCAGCGCCCGCAGCCCATCCCAGTCCCGCTGGTTGAAGAGCGCGACATAGCGCGCCACCGCGGCGGACGCCGTACGTGCGTCCGGAAGCGGGCCGGCTTGCGCGTTGATCTCCCGAAGACGCGCGCGCCCCCGCGCCAGATGGGCTTTCACGGCATCGACCGTGAGGTCGAGGAGAGCCGCGATCTCGATCAGCGACTCGTCGAGCACGTCCTTCAGGATGACGACGCTCCGCTGCAGCGTGGGAAGCTCCGCAAAGCGCGACACCGCGGTCTTGACCGCTTCCTGACGCATCAGCATCTCCACGGGGTCAGGGCTGGCGAGGTCGGCGATATCAGCGGCGGCCTCGATCGGCTCGGCCCGGCGCACCGCCCGGCTGCGCAGCAGGTCGAGGGCGCGGTTGTGGGCGATCCGGAACAGCCAGGGTCGAAGCGGCGGCATCTCCTCCGGGTTCTGCAACGCCAGCTCCTGCAATGCCACGATAGCCCGCACGAGCGTGTCCTGCACGACATCCTCGCCGTCGATGAACGATCCCATGAGACGCGCGCAATAGCGGTGCAACTCGGGCTGTAGCTCGCCGGCCAGAGCGAGCAACTCCGCCTGGCGGTCGCGGTCCAGCGAGGGCCGTTCTGCACTCAAGCCGCCGCTCCCTCGAGTATCGTGACTCCCGTGTCGCCCTTGAGCCCAAAGGCGAAGCCCTCAGCATATTTCGGGTCCTCCAGCACGGAAACAACTTTCTCGCCGAACTCCCGCGGCGGCATCGGCGCGCCGAAGCCGGCCAGAAACTCTTCGGGCTTCACGTTCATGGCACGCGCATAGGCATTGGCGCCGGCGTCTCCGACCCCGGTGCCGCCGACGATCTGCTGCGGCACGATGGCTTGGAAGCGGATCCCGAGGTCCTTCTGCGCCGCGACGCCGTTGGCGTATTTGGCCATGAACCAGAGCATGCGCTTGGCGCCGCCATAGCCGCCCGACATCGGCGATCCGCCCACGGCCGCGCCGCTCGACCCCACCAGGACGCGGCTTCCCGGCTTGAGCGGCAGGTTGAGCGCCGCCTGCAGCCAATAGAGCCCGGCCTTGACGTCGGTCTCCCAGGTCGCGGTGAAATCCGCCCAGCTCAACTGGTCGAGCCGACCCATCGGCGGCTTGGCGCCGGCGTTCAGCACCAGGATGTCCGGGCGAACCTCGGCGAGGATGCGGTGGGCGGCGGTCTCGTCGGTCACGTCGGCGGAAATCGTGCCTACGCCCAGCCGGACGCGGACCGCATCGAGTGCATCGGCGTCGCGGGCGACAACCGTCACCCTGGCGCCGTGCGCGACCAGGGCCTCGACCAGTCCCAGCCCAAGGCCACGGCTTCCGCCGGTGACGACGATATTCTTGTCTTTGAGGCTCATCATTTTCTGCTCCAGTGTCTGGGTATAGCCAGGACGATCGAGGCTCCGAAAAGGAGTCAATCGACGCACCACGGCAAAGCGAAACCAGGTCGGGCTGAATTTCACTTCGGCGGCATCTTGTCGAATTTCGTCAGCGCCGGATCGATGAGGTCCCAGGCGTAACCGCGCACGCCGTACATCACCACCTGCGGCTTGAAGCGGCCGGGATCGTCAAGGCTCGCAGCATGCACGGTGAAAAGATCGGGCATCGCCGCAAACGTCATATAGACCGGCGACCCGCAGGTCGGGCAGAAGGCGCGCGTCTTCACATTGCCGCTATCGCCGACGATGTCCCAATGCGTCGCTTCGCCTTCGCATTTCACGCCCGTGCGCGGGAAGGCAGATAGGATCCGTGCCCGGTGCCACTCTTCCGCTGACAGTCACGACACTGGCAGTGGTTCATGACCAACGGTTCGGTGGGGATTTCATAGCGGATCGCGCCGCAGGCGCAGCCGCCGGTATAGACCTCGCTCATGTCTCTCACCTGTTGTGTGGCGCGTGATCGATCGGCCCGGCTTTATTCCGAGCTATCGAGCTTGATGTCGTTTGGCGCGGCGGTGTTATCCGTCCACCCGCCGGGAAAGACCTTCGCGCGTGGTCAAGGCCTGATAGGCATCCGCCAGGGACGACGACCTGATCCCGATTTTATGTAAGATATCCACCACGGGCGGTTCCTCCTGCTCCAGTGCCTCCGTCCAGCCAGAACGATTGAGGCACCGAAAAGGAGTCAAACCCCGCCGGGGGTACCCGCGACCCGCGACGCGGCGGTGCGATCACACGCCCCCGGGGACTTGCTCTGCTACGGGTTTGGACCTTGTGGCGGCATCAATCGAAGCGGTGTGCATTCGATGCGGTCGGCAGATGGATTTAGGCCTGCCGAAAAATCTACCGGAAGGATATTACTCGCGTCGTTGCACTTCGAGGTCGCGCTGCACCTCCGCCAATGCCAGCGGCTCGACCAGCAGACCCTGTCGTTCATAGCGGCGGCGGCTTCGGCTGAAGCGCACCACAACGGCGCATCTCGCGCTATTGGCTTTCACCCGCCGCGAGAGCAACGCGTCGCCCGCCGGCACGAACTCAAGGTCATCGAGACCAACGCAGCCCAGGCATGCCGGGCCGGGCTCCTCCATCATCAGCAGGTCACCGGTGTTGCCGCATCGATGACACCTCCATTCGCTTTTCAATGGCTGGACCACCACCAGTTCCGGCGGACGACTCGCTTTCTCCGCCAGGCGTTCACGTTTCTTCTCGGACAGCTCTTGCGAAACCCAATGGGTCCGGTATAGCGCCTCGATCGCGGAATCCCCGTTTCGGCTGAAGCGCAGCATCTGGCGCTGCGGTGTGCGCGCGACATAGTCCGTCGGGCTTGGGGACAATTTTCTTTCCGTCGCCCAGGACCGGAACAGTTCCATGGCTTCCGATATGCGCGGCGGATTGGTCTGTACCGCATGCTCGAGGCAGTCGATCTGACCACGCCGCCAGCGTTCTGCCGTAGAGACGTCAAGCCAGCCGATCCCGACGAGCACGTCGATGGGGCTCACATAACCCTGGGCAGCAAGCGTCGCCTCCGCAGCCTTGACGACACGATCGGCGAGTGCGTTCGGATTCTTCCGGTTCATCGCTCCATGAACCTCGTTGCAGTCCTGGCAGCACACACCGAACCGTCATCCCGACGCCGGCACGCGCCTGACGCGGCCTTGCGCGCCACGGACATCCAGCCGCTTTCCGGTGCCGGCGTCAAGGCGGGCCGGGCCGTATGGCGAAAAAGAGCAGCGCGGGGTCCGCTCGCGGCCGCGCTGGACTGTTCCGCTACAGGAGAGCGTTGACAGGCGCAGGTGCATCGCCCAGATTCCGAAAAACGCGGACTGTCGACCGCGATTATCGGTCGCCTCGACATCTCCACGGACGTACCGGTCCGTCGAGCCGAAAGGGCGGCGTGACCGGCGCAGGCACGTTTGGCACGCAGACCAATGCCCGTCAGCTTTCAGGAAATACTCGACGCGTTCGAATTCGTTGGAAGCAGCAGCGTCGGCGAGCATCAGGCTCTCCTGTGCAGGCGGACGGGCAAGATCTATTGGCGCTCCGAATTGTCCGACCTGGATGAACTGAACGACGAGTTGCCCAATGACGTCGAGGACGATGAGAACTACATCGCGATCCCCGACAGACGCGAGCTCGATCTCGGCAAGCCTCTGGTGCTGGACTTTGCACGCGAGTTTCTGCCAAACGACTTCGATGAGGTCAGATACATCTTCGGCAAGAAAGGCGCCTACCAGAAATTTCGAGCCTTGCTGATACGAAGAACCGCGCTTGATCGCTGGCATGATTTCGAAGCGAAAGCCACGGAACGTGCGTTGCGCGAATGGTGCGAGCTCAATTCGATAGAAGTCACCGGTTGATACCCGTGCCAATCAACAACGAATTGTTATGCGATCGTCTCCGTCAAGCCGCAGATGCCGCGGCGTGTCGGGATTCGCGCAAGATCGGGACGACCCGTTCCAGCACGTTGGCAAACCTGGCGATCTCATCCGCGCGGCCATAGGCATGAGGCGCGACCCGCAGCACGGCCGCCAGATGGCGCGCGTCGAGTTCGGCCGGTGCATAGGCGCGCCCCACGCTCGCGACAGCAATGCCTTCGAGGCTGAGGGCCCGGGCCAGATCCGGCGGGTGGAGACTGCCGCAGTTCAACGTGAGAAAGGCCGGATCGGTATCGATCGGCTCCTGCACGGTGACGCCTTCGCAGCCGCCGAGCGCGGTTCGGAGGCTGCGAATGCCATTGTTAATGGCGTCGCTGATCGCCGCCGGTCCAGCGTCCAGCAACTCACCGAGCGCCGCGCCGAAGCCGAGCCGGCCGGCCATGCTGTACTCATAGGTTTCGAAGCGGCGGGCGTCGCTGCGTGGCGAGGCACTGCCGGCTTCCGACCACACCACGCCCGCGAGATCCAGCAGCGGCGGCATCGCGAGGTCCGACAGCGCCGCGTCGGAAAACGCCGCCAGCGCCTGACCGCGCGGTCCGCGCAGCCATTTTCGCGCCGGCGCCGTGACGACGTCGGCGCCGATCCGGTCCAGAGAAAACGGAAAGCGCCCGATCGCCTGGGCCGCATCGACGATGTAAAGGCAACCCCGCGGCCGCGCCAGGGCGCCGATCGCGGCGACCGGCTGGCAAATGCCGCTGGCGCTCGAGACCGCCGTGACCGCGATCAGGCGAACGTCATCGTCGATTCGCGTCTGCAGATACGCGAGATCGATCGTGCCGGCATCATCGGTCGGAATTGTTTCCACCATGATGCCGAGATCACGGCTCGCCGCCGCGATGGCCAGCAGATTGCCGCCCCATTCGCCGCGCGAGACCAGGATGCGCCCGCGCTTTGGAAGTCTCAGGGCATGGAATGCCAGCGACCAGAGCCGCGCGCTGCTGTCCCCGAACGCGATCTGGTCGGGCCGGCAGTCCAACAACGTCGCGGCGCGCCGACGCGCCGTGACCAGGCCGTCCTGCGCGCGAGCCGTGGCGGCCTGCGGGCCGATCTCGGCTTCGAGATCGAGCTGCGCCTTCACCACGGCGACAACCCCGCGCGACGGCAGCGCCGCGCTCGCCGCATTCAGATGAAGGACGGACGCAACGCCGGGCGTCAGCGACCGGTAGATCCCGGCATCGAACGACGCCGCGGGCGGCTCGACAGCGGTCGTGCTCATGGACACCCTCAGTGGTTCAGGATTTTCGAAAGGAAGAGCCTGGCCCGTTCGGTACGCGGCGCGTCAAAGAACGCCCTGGTGGGCGTGTCTTCGAGGATCCCGCCACGATCCATGAAGATGACGCGGTCGGCGACGCGGCGGGCGAAGCCCATTTCGTGGGTCACGACCATCATGGTCATGCCTTCGCGGGCAAGATCCACCATCACGTCGAGCACCTCGCTGATCATCTCCGGATCGAGCGCCGAGGTCGGCTCGTCGAACAGCATCGCGATCGGATCCATGGCGAGCGACCGGGCAATCGCCACGCGCTGCTGCTGTCCGCCAGAGAGATTCGCCGGATAGCGATCGGCCTTGTCCTTCAGGCCGACGCGATCGAGCAACGCCAGGCTGCGCGCGGTCGCCTGCTCACGCGGACGCTTCTGCACCTTGATCGGTGCAAGGCTGATATTCTCCAGCACCGTCAGATGCGGATAGAGTTCGAAGTGCTGGAACACCATGCCGATCCGGCTGCGCAGCCGGGCGAGATCGATCCGCGGGTCGGCGACGGAGACGCCATCAACCACGATCCGGCCGGCATCGAACGGTTCCAGACCGTTGACGCATTTGATCAGCGTGCTCTTGCCCGACCCCGACGGACCGCAGACCACGACGACCTCGCCCCTGGCGATCTGCGCCGAACAGTTCGTCAGCACCTCGATGGCTCCATAGGCCTTGGACACGCCCGCGATGGCGATGACGGATGGGTCACCGGGCGGCGGTTTCATCCTGTCGATGACAGAGACTGGAGTGTTCACGTGACAGCGAGCCCCGCTTGCAGGCGCCGCACCACAGCGCTTCCCGGTCATATTGGATCA
>JAQGJF010000469.1 GCA_028290765.1 Tardiphaga sp. | reverse complement strand
CAGGATTACCATGAACGCTTCATACACGGCTTCCGGCGAGGGATCGCCCCAGGTCTGGCACGGCACCACCATTCTAACCGTCCGCAAGGGCGGCAAGGTGGTGATCGGCGGCGACGGGCAGGTCTCGATCGGCCAGACCGTGATCAAATCCAATGCCAAAAAAGTCCGCAAACTCGGCAAGGGCGACGTCATCGGCGGCTTCGCCGGCGCCACCGCGGATGCTTTCACCCTGTTCGAACGGCTGGAGAGCAAGCTCGAGCAATATCCCGGACAATTGACCCGTGCCGCGGTCGAACTGGCCAAGGACTGGCGCACCGACCGCTATCTGCGCCGGCTGGAAGCGATGATGATCGTCGCCGACAAGGACGTGTCGCTGGTGCTGACCGGGACCGGTGACGTGCTGGAGCCCGAAGCCGGCGTCATGGCGATCGGCTCCGGCGGCAATTACGCCCTCGCCGCCGCCCGCGCGCTGGTGGATTCCGACAAGGACGCCGAGACCATCGTGCGCCGCGCGCTGGATATCGCCGCCGACATCTGCGTCTACACCAACCGCAACGTGACCATCGAGAGTCTGAGCGCGGGTTAGAGCAGGAGCATGCCGCAACCCGGCTACCAGTTCCGTCCCTTCGGCAGCGCCGACTTCGCCATGATCCGGCAATGGCTGGCGATGCCGCATGTGGTGGAATGGTGGGGCGATCCGGACGAGCAGTTCGAGCTGGTCAGCTCCGACCTCGCCGAGCCGGCCATGGAGCAGTTCATCGTCGCGACCCAGGGTCCGTTGGGCGCCGAGCCGTTCGGTTATCTGCAAAGCTACGACCTTCAGGCCTGGCCGGACACTGCGTTCGGGCCGCAGCCCGACGGCACCCGCGCCATCGATCAGTTCATCGGCAGGCCCGACATGATCGACCGCGGCCACGGCTCCGGTTTTATTCGCAGCTTTGCCGACAAGGCGTTGCAAAGCGGAATCCCGCGAATCATCACCGATCCGGACCCGGAAAATTCGCGCGCCATCCGGGCCTATGAAAAGGCCGGTTTCGTTCGGGACCGCATCGTGGATACAGTGGAGGGTCCCGCCCTCCTGATGGTGCGCAACCCATGACCACTGACGATCGCATCGAGAGAAGTTCGCTTTCCAGCGGTCTTTCCGGCTGGCAGTGGGGGCTGATCGCAGCCGGCCTGCTCGCTTTGCAGGCGTCGCTGCTGCTGGCAATGGGCCGGCTGCCGATCTGTGCCTGCGGCACCATCAAATTCTGGCATGGCGTGGTGCAGAGTTCCGAGAATTCGCAGCACATCACCGACTGGTACACGTTCTCGCATATCCTTCACGGCTTCCTGTTCTATGGCGCCGCCTTCCTGCTCTTGCCACGGCTGCCCTGGCAGGCGCGGCTGATCGCCGCGATGCTGGTCGAAGGCGCCTGGGAACTGGTGGAAAATTCCAACTGGATCATCGAACGCTACCGCACCGGCACGATGTCGCTGGACTATTTCGGCGACAGCATCGTCAATTCGGTTTCCGATACGCTGTCGATGGTCGTGGGCTTCCTGCTGGCGGCGAGGCTGCCCGTCGCGATCACCGTCACGCTGGGACTTTTGTTCGAAACGATGTTGGCGCTTCATATTCGCGACAATCTGACGCTGAACATCATCATGCTGATCCATCCCTTCGAGGCGATCCGGCAATGGCAGGCCGGGCCGCCCATTATTTAGAGCGTTTTCGAGCGAAGTGGACGCCGGTTCGCGTGAAGAAAACGCGTCAAAACAAGAATCTAGAGCTTCGGTTCTGGTTCAATCAGAACCGAAGCTCTAGGCGACTTGTCCCGGCGCCAATCTCACCATACTTAAGAGACCATGACCGACTTCTCCCCCCGTGAAATCGTTTCCGAACTCGACCGCTTCATCGTTGGGCAGGCCGACGCCAAGCGCGCGGTGTCCATTGCGCTGCGCAACCGGTGGCGGCGCCTGCAACTCACCGGATCGCTGCGCGAGGAGGTACTCCCAAAGAACATCCTGATGATCGGGCCCACCGGCGTCGGCAAGACCGAGATCGCGCGGCGGCTGGCCAAGCTCGCCGGCGCGCCCTTCATCAAGGTGGAGGCCACCAAATTCACCGAGGTCGGCTATGTCGGCCGCGACGTCGAGCAGATCATCCGCGACCTGGTCGAGGTCGCGATCGCCCAGACCCGCGAGCGCAAGCGCAAGGACGTGCAGGCCCGCGCCCAGCTCGCCGCCGAAGATCGCGTGCTCGATGCTTTGGTGGGCGCCGGCTCCGGCGCCGCGACCCGCGATTCGTTCCGCCGCAAGCTGCGCGCGGGCGAGTTGAACGACAAGGAAATCGAGATCGAGACCCAGGCTTCCACCGGCACGCCGATGTTCGAAATTCCGGGCATGCCCGGCGCACAACTCGGCGCGATTTCGATCGGCGATATCTTCGGCAAGATGGGCGGACGCACCAAGACCCGCCGCCTGACCGTGGAAAACTCCCACGAGCTTCTGGTCAACGAGGAATCCGACAAGCTCCTGGACAACGACCAGCTGGTGCTGGAAGCGATCAATGCGGTCGAGAACAACGGCATCGTGTTCCTCGACGAGATCGACAAGATCTGCGTGCGCGACGGCCGCAGCGGCGGCGATGTGTCACGCGAGGGCGTGCAGCGCGACCTGCTGCCGCTGATCGAAGGCACCACCGTCTCGACCAAGCACGGCGCGGTGAAAACCGATCACATCCTGTTCATCGCGTCGGGCGCGTTTCACATCGCCAAGCCGTCGGACCTGCTGCCGGAGTTGCAGGGTCGGCTGCCGATCCGTGTCGAGCTCAACGCGCTGACCCGGGACGACATGCGCCGCATCCTGACCGAGCCGGAAGCCTCGCTGATCAAGCAATATGTCGCGCTGATGCAGACCGAGGGCGTGACATTGGACATCGCCGACGACGCCATCGACGCCCTGGCCGACGTCGCGGTCGCGGTCAATTCGACGGTGGAAAATATCGGCGCGCGGCGGCTGCAGACCGTGATGGAGCGGGTGCTCGACGAGATTTCATTCGCCGCCCCCGACCGCAACGGCGAGACCATCCGCATCGATGCGGAATATGTGCAGAAGCACGTCGGCGACCTCGCCAAGAACGCGGATTTGAGCCGGTTTATTTTGTAATCGCTTGCCCCGGACGCAGCGCAGCGTGGAGCACTTGCGGAACGGTGCGCTGCAGAGCCGGGGCCGTAACGAAACGCAGTGTTTGGTCCGGTCCCGGTTCTGCGAAGCAGCGCGAAGAG
>JAQGJF010000465.1 GCA_028290765.1 Tardiphaga sp. | reverse complement strand
CATCCGACCGGTGCCGGCATTGCCCGGGTCGGCTCCAAGAGCCAGGGCCAGGGTCACGAGACCACCTGGGCGCAAATCATCGCCACCGAGATCGGCATTCCCGCCGACGACATCATGGTGGAGGAAGGCAATACCGACACTGCGCCTTACGGGCTCGGCACCTACGGCTCGCGCTCGACGCCGGTGGCGGGTGCGGCGATCGCCATGGCCGCGCGAAAAATCAAGGCCAAGGCGCAGATGATCGCGGCCTACAAGCTCGAAGTCCACGAGGGCGATCTTGAGTGGGATATCGACGGCTTCCGCGTCAAGGGCCTGCCGGAGAAGTCGATGTCGATGAAGGACATCTGCTGGGCGGCCTATAATTCGGTGCCGCCGGGCATGGAGCCGGGCCTCGAGGCGGTCAGCTATTACGATCCGCCCAACATGACGTATCCTTTTGGTGCGTACATCTGCGTGATGAACATCGATGTCGATACCGGCGTCTACAAGATCCGCCGCTTCTACGCGCTCGACGATTGCGGCACCCGGATCAATCCGATGATCATCGAGGGGCAGGTGCATGGCGGGCTAACCGAGGCCTTCGCCATCGCGATGGGTCAGGAAATCCGTTACGACGACGAAGGCAATGTGGTGACCGGCTCGTTCATGGATTTCTTCATGCCGACCGCGGTCGAGACGCCGCATTGGGAGACCGACTTCACCGTCACCCCCTCGCCGCACCACCCGATCGGCGCCAAGGGCGTCGGCGAGAGCCCCAATGTCGGCGGCGTGCCGGCGTTCTCCAACGCCGTCAACGATGCGTTCTCCTTCCTCGGCTCGACCCACATCCAGATGCCGCATGATTACTGGCGCAACTGGAAGGCGGCGAAGAATCTGGGAGTGTTTGCGTAGTGGCTGCAGCCTGCTTCGTAGCCCGGATGAGCGAAGCGACATCCGGGATGCAACGGACCGAGACGCTGCCCCGGATATCGCTTTGCTCATCCGGGCTACAAGGTTGCCCTCATCCTGAGGAGCCCGCCGCAGGCGGGCGTCCCGAAGGATGGCGCCAACGCAGGAGTTCGCGGCCATCCTTCGAGACGCCGCGCAAGCGCGCGGCTCCTCAGGATGAGGTCTCGCCATGAAGGACCGCGACCATATCGCCGAGCGCCTGGCCACATCCGGCTACATCGCCGATGGCGAATTGGCGACCGCGATCTCGCTGATGCAGTTGCTCAAGCGCCCGCTGCTGCTGGAAGGTGAAGCGGGCGTCGGCAAGACCGCGGTCGCCAAGGCGCTGGCGTCGGTCCACGCCACCGAACTGATCCGCCTGCAATGCTATGAAGGGCTCGACCAGTCCGCCGCGCTGTATGAGTGGAATTACCAGCGCCAATTGCTGGCGATCCAGGCCCATCGCGGCGACAGCGCCAATACCATCGAGGACCAGATCTTTTCCGAGAAATACCTGCTGGAACGGCCGCTGCTGGCGGCGATCCGCCGCGACAAGCCGCCGGTGCTTTTGATCGACGAAATCGATCGCGCCGATGACGAGTTCGAGGCGTTCCTGCTCGAGCTGTTGTCGGACTTCCAGGTCTCGATCCCGGAATTGGGAACTGTTTCCGCAACCTCGATCCCGCATGTGGTGCTGACCTCGAACGGCACCCGCGAACTGTCCGACGCGCTGCGCCGCCGCTGCCTGTATCACTATGTCGACTATCCCGATGTCGATCGCGAGGCGCGCATCATCATGGCGCGCATCGGCACTGCCGGCGCGGCGCTGTCGCTGCAGATCGCGCGCATGGTCGAGAACATTCGCAAGGAAGAACTACGAAAAGTCCCCGGCGTCGCCGAGACGCTGGACTGGGCGGCGGCGCTGGTCGGGCTCGAGGTCCGCGATTTGCACGACGCGCCGGAGACCGTGCACGACACCCTGATGTGCCTGCTCAAGACCCACGAGGACCGCTCGCGCGTGACGCGCGAGGTGACGGAACGGCTTTTGGGGAAGGTCGCATGAGCTGCTGCGGCACATCGCTCCCACCCGTTGAAGAGCTGAACGAGGTCTCGCGCCTCGTCTCGACAAAACTCGCGGCGTTCCTGAAAACCTTGCGCGACAACGCCTTCGCGGTCGGGCTGCGCGAGGGCCAGGACGCGGCGACGCTGATGGCGGCGGGCTATGCCGACAGGCCCGGCCTGTTGCGTTCGGCGTTCAAGCACCTGTTCTCGGCGCGCAAATCCGACCGGGATAAATTCGACGGGCTGTTCGACGCGTTCTGGCTCGGCAAGCGGGTCAGGTCGCGGTCGCTGACCACGGGTTCGGCGAAGGCCGCCAACAGCCCGTCGCTGAAGCAACTCCAGGACAATGGACAGGATCGAAGCGGCGGCGAGACGGCGACCGACCAGATGCCATCGGCTGACGAGGCGCCAGACCAACGCAGCGGCGAAGGCCGCATGGAAGGCGCTTCGCGCGCGGACAATCTCGCCGAAATCGACTTCCGCAAGATGGCGGATCCCGGCCAGATCGAAGAAGCCCACGCCGTCGCGGCGCGGCTGGCAAAGGTCCTGCGCACGCGGCTGACCCGACGCGACCTGGCGCGGCGGCGCGGCTATCGGCTCGACCTGCGCCGCACCATTCACCGCAACATCAGCCATGGCGGGGTGCCGATCAGCCTGGTGAAGCGACAGCGCCGGCACAAGCCGCTGCGGCTGGTGGTGCTGCTCGACGCGTCGGGCTCGATGAGCATGTACACCGGCGTGTTCCTGCGCTTCATCCATGGCGTGCTGGATGAGTTTCGCGAGGCCGAGGCGTTTTTGTTTCACACCCGGCTCGCTTATGTATCGGACGCGATGAAGGAAAAGAACGCCGCCCGCGCGCTCGACCGGCTGTCGATGATGGCGCAGGGCGCCGGCGGCGGGACCCGGATCGGGGAAAGCCTGCAGACTTTCAATCGCTGGCACGCGGCGCGCGTCATTCATTCTCGCACCTGCGTCATGATCGTCTCCGACGGCTACGAGACCGGCGACGCCCGCCTGCTCGGCCGCGAGATGGCGGCACTCTCAAAACGCTGCCGCCGCATCGCCTGGCTCAATCCGATGATGGGCTGGGACGGCTATGCGCCGGAGGCTGCGGGGATCAAGGCCGCCCTGCCTTATGTCGATCTCTACGCGCCGGCCAACACACTCAAGAGCCTGATCGAGCTTGAACCCTATCTGGCGAAGCTGTGACGGAGGCAGCCATGAGCATTCATGTCGAAGTGATGGACCTGGTGAGCCGGCTGAAAGCCGCCGAGGAAGCTTTCGTGCTGGCCACCGTGGTGCGCACGGTCTCGGTGACCGCGGCCAAGGCCGGGGCCAAGGCGGTGATCCGCCCCGACGGCTCGATCGCGGCCGGCTGGATCGGCGGCGGCTGCGCCCGCGGCGCGGTGCTCAAGGCGGCGCGGGAAGCGCTGGCCGATGGCGAACCGCGCATGGTCTCGGTGCAGCCGGAAGACCTGCTCGCGGAGCTGGGCGTGAAACCCGGCGAGAACCGCGACGGCGTCCGTTTTGCGAAAAACATGTGCCCGAGCCAGGGCACCATGGACATTTTTGTCGAGCCGGTGCTGCCGCATCCCTCGCTGGTCATTCTCGGCTGTAGCCCGGTGGCGATGTCGCTGGCCGAACAGGCGCGCCGGCTCGGCTTTCATGTCACTTTGGCGGCGCCGGCCGCCGATCGGCCCGAGATTCTCGATGCCGACCTGCTGATCGATGGCTACCAGCTCGGCCGTCTCCATGAAGCCCGGCGTTTTGTGGTGGTCTCGACCCAGGGCAAGGGCGACGAGGCCGCGTTGCACGCGGCGGTTTCGACCGAGGCCGCCTATCACGCTTTCGTCGGCAGCCGGCGCAAGATGGCGGCGCTGCGCGAAAAGCTGATCGCCGAGGGCATCGACGCCGGCGCGCTCGATCGCATCAAGGCCCCGGCCGGCCTCGACCTCGGCGCCATCACGCCCGAAGAAATCGCGATGTCGATCCTGGCCGAGATCACCCGGGAGCGCCGCCGCGGCCAGCGCCTTCCGTCTCCCATCGCCAGCAACCAGGAACTCCATCATGCAGATGAACGACAGCCAGCGGATCCCGGCATCCAAGGAAAAAATCTGGGCGGCGCTCAACGATCCTGAGGTGCTGAAGCAGTGCATCCCGGGGTGCCAGAATCTCGAGATGTCCGCGCCGAATGAGATGACCGCCACCGTGGTGTTCAGGGTCGGCCCGGTCAAGGCAACGTTCGGCGGCAAGGTGACGCTGTCCGATCTGGACCCGCCGAACGGTTACCGGATTTCCGGCGAAGGCTCCGGCGGGGTGGCAGGCTTTGCGAAAGGCGGCGCCGCGGTGCGTCTTGAATCCGAAGGCCCCGACGTCACGATCCTGCATTACGAGGTTGACGCACAGATCGGCGGCAAGCTGGCCCAGCTTGGTGGCCGGCTGATCGATTCGACGGCGAAGAAACTCGCCGGCGAATTCTTCGCGTCGTTCGGTGCGCTCGTCGGCGGCACTTCGGAGACAGAAGCGGAAGCGGGTGCCGGCCAGAAAGGCTGGCTGGGCAGATTGACAGGGGCGGCCTGAGCGCGACGGGAAAGACGCGGCAAAGAACATTTGAACCTTCCCGCCAGTGCCCAGACATATTGATGCTGGGGGATTGCAAGTTCCAGCTGAATTCGCAGCGCCGCCGACGGTCATACTACGTCAGGCGGCGTTGTGTTGTTCGGCAACACCGGGCCTTGGCGCCCGGGGCCGAACATGTGACGCCAGCCGGTATGCAGCCTGAGCGCTTGCGGAATCGTCGTCGGTGGGGCATCTGGCCTTCCAACTGACATGAGGTGACCGCATGACCCCCGAACAACGCCTGGAACAACTCGGCCTGACGCTGCCGCCGCTCTCGACGCCGGTGGCGAATTACGTGCCGTACCGCCTGGCCGGCAACCTGCTCTATCTGTCGGGCCAGGGTCCGAAGCGGCCCGACGGCAGCTACCGGGTCGGACGGCTGGGCCGCGACATCAGCGTGGAGGAGGCCTACCAGGAAGCGCGGATGGTCGGGCTCGGGCTTCTCGCCGTCGCCAAGGCGGCGCTCGGCTCACTGGAGCGCATCGAGGCCGTCATAAAACTGCTCGGGATGGTCAACGCCGAGCCGGATTTCGCCGACCATCCCAAGGTCATCAACGGCTGCTCGGATCTCTTCGTCGACGTGCTCGGCGACGCCGGCCGCCACGCCCGTTCCGCCGTCGGCATGGGATCGTTGCCGAACCGGATGGCGGTCGAGATCGAGGCGATCCTGCTGGTGCGCGACTGAGCGCTTGCCGCAGCCGAACGCGATGCACGACCTGATCCGCGACTATGTAAGCCCAGATGGAACACTTTGCTTCCTGGTTCGTGCACCCGAGGGCGACCTCACAATGGGGTTTGATGGATGCCCTTCGCACACCCATGGCGATATCTTGGCCGTCCTAGGGGAAACGGGAGAAACGCCGGAGGAGGCCACCAAGCGGTACGTCAACGATCTGATTTCCAGCAAGCTGATCATCGCCGTTGCCACGGTACAGGGAAAAATCCGAGATATCTGGATAACCGACGATCCCTTGGACAATTTGCGATATTGTCCACCGGACGAAACCATCGTGTTCCGACTATGGGATGGAACTGTCTTGCCGCAACAACGGCGTAGTTGAATCGCGTAGGGTCGTGCAGTGTATCGCAGTTCGTCATGCCCGGGCTTGTCCCGGGCATCCACGTCTTAGCCGAAGTAAAGACGTGGATGGCCGGGACGAGCCCGGCCATGACGAACGATAAGTCAACTGACTTGAAAAAATGCGCTACTGCCCAGCCGTAACCCGCCTCTTTGTCGTCGTGGATTACACCGGAGCCTGTCATCGGGCCGCGTGTTGCGCGGACCCGATAGGCTCAAGTCCGCTTGCTGGCTGCGAATTCATACGCGATAACTTCCGACGGCCGTGCAATTCCACACGAAAAGTTTTGTTCTCGGCTGTCGCAAGCTGTGTTTACTGACATGGAAGGTGCAGGCGGTTGCTCGCGAGGTACAGTTCCCGAGCATCGTCCTGGCCGATGTTTGTCAGCCGCGCTGCGCCATTCTTTCGATCGCAGCTTAACGCGGCATAGCTGAAGTGAAACAACCGTGATGGTCAGGGAACTGATTGCAGCGGCTGCACGTTTGTGCTCGGGTTGTCAGCGCTCCGCGGTGCGGACCGCCGCCTGCCTGTCCCGATCGGCCGGCTGGGCCGCGGGCTTGGCCGTTCTGCTTGTTTTCCTGCTTGTTTTCTTGCCCGGATCGGCGCGAGCCCCCGCTGCGGCATCTGCGATGAACGCCAGGATCGAAAACATCATCGCAAGTAACCTTGCCCCCGCGGCGACGGCCGACCATCCCGGGGGCCTCGCGGTTGCGGTATACGCCGCTGGCCAAATACGGTTCTTCAGCTACGGCCTCGCTGACCAGGCGGCGAAACGGCCAATCACGCCGGATTCGCTGTTCAATGTCGCCTCGGTGCGCAAGGTGTTCGAAGCGACGCTGGTCGCGCTCGGAACGCTGCGCGGCGAATTGAGGCTGAACGACCCGGTCAGCAAATACGTCCCCGAACTGCACGGTGACTACATCAGCCGCGTCACCATCGGCGAGCTCGTCACGCATACTTCCGGGCTCCTGCTGGCAACCGATCACCCGCCATGGCCCGACCAGTCATATTCGTTGGCCGAATTCATCGCCGTGCTCAATGCCTGGACTCCGCAAGCGGGCGAACAGCCGGGCAAGCAACGGATTTATACCCATGCCGGCTACGTGCTGCTGCAGCTTGCGCTCGAGCGTCGCTATGGGCTTCCGATCGGCGAGCTGATCGACGGTCGCATTCTGAGGCCGCTTGGCATGAATTCGACGCTGGTCCCCGAACGCGGACCGGACAACCGTGCCGTCATGAGCGCGGAGTTTACGCAACGCGTCGTCCAGGGCTATTCCGATCAGGGAATGGCCATCGGTCCGCCTGGCGGCCAGCAGAGCTATTATGATTTCGCCGGGACCGGGCAGATGTTCTCGACGGCACGCGATCTCGCGATCTTCATGGCTGCCTGCCTTGACGGCGAGGTCGCCGATCCGCAGTTGCACGAAGCATTGCAGATGACCCAGCGTGAAATGTTCCGTGTCAGCAAGGTGTACGGACAGGCGATGGCCTGGGAAACCATCAATGTCGATGGTGTAGGCGTCCTCGACAAGCCCGGCGGTCTCAACAACGCGTCGGCCTATGTCGGGCTCGTGCCCGCGCGAAAGGTTGGCATGCTCTTGCTCGCCAACCGCGGCGAGTTTCCGCACGAAATCGCCCGCAACCATGTCCTTCCGGCTTTGTCGCGCATGGCAGGCGCCGGCAGGTGATCGTGAGGAAGGGCGGCGGCGGCGGTCGCGGCACGGTCAGAACCTTCTTCAACGCTTCCGCAAAGAGAGACCACTTGAAGCCGTAGGATGGGTTGAGCCCTTGCGAAACCCATCACTTCGCCGCGCGACTTACCGCGAGCATGGTGGCGCGGAGACGTGGCCGGCTTCGCCGGCGTGGATTATCGGGCAGCCGAAGGCCGAACTCGCGAGCTCAAGCCATTCTTCGATTTGACATGTTATGATGGGTTTCGCGAAGAGCTCAACCCATCCTACAGGCTGAATTCGCAGCGCCGCCGACGTTCATATGACGTCCGGCGGCGCTGTGTTTTTACGTGCTCTACTGCCAGGACCAGCCCGACAGATCGTTGGCGTATTGCGGCACTTCCTTCCACATTCCTTTCAGCCGCTTGCTGGAGATGCTGATCAGCTGCGGCTGATAGAGGAAGCCGGCGGCGGCATCGGTGGCGAGCAGGCGCTGGGCATCGCCCAGGAACTTGGCGCGGTCGGCCTCCACAGGCGATCCCACGATCGACTTGTAGAGGGCGTCGAACGCCGCCGACTTGTAGCCGATGTAGTAGTCGTCTTCGGTGTACTTCACGAGGTCGAACGGCTCGACATGGTTGACGATGGTCAGGTCGTAATTATGCGGTCCGTTGAAGACCTGCGACAACCATTGCGCCCATTCCAGGTTCTCGATCTTGGCAATGATCCCGACCTTGGCGAGCTGGGCGGCGAGCACTTCGCCGCCTTGCCGGGCGTAAGGCGGCGGCGGCAGTTTCAAGCTCACCTCAAGCGGGGTTTTCACGCCGGCTTCGGCCAGCAGCTTCTTGGACTTCTCGATGTCGAAGGGGTTGATATCGGTGGTGTCGATATAGCCCAGCGAACCCGGCGTGTAGAAGCTGCCGATCGGTACGCCAAAGCCATCGGCCGCACCTTCGACCATCGCCTTGCGGTCGATCGCCGCCAGGATCGCGCGCCGAACCCGCACGTCGTCAAACGGCTTCTTCTTGTTGTTGATGGCCATGGTCACTTTGGCTTTCGAGCCGCCGACCAGCACCACGAAGCGCGGATCGGACTTGAACTGCGCCAGGCTGCGCGCGGCGGCGACGCGGGGGAAGGCGTCGACGTCGCCCGACAGCAGCGCGGCCACTTGCGCGCTGGGATCGCTGATGAAGCGGATCGTCACCTTGTTCAGCGCGATCGCCGACGCATTGCGGTATTCCGGCCATTTGTTGAGCGTGACCGACGAGCCCTTGGCCCAGGCGCCGAGCGTGAACGGTCCGGTCCCAACCGGCTGCGTCGCATCGGTGGGCGCGCTTTTGGGCTCGACGATCGAGGCCGACGCCTGCCCCAGCAGGAACGGCAGATTGGGCTCGGGGTTCTTCATGTTGATCACAACGGTGGCCGGGTCCGGCGTTGTGATGGAAGCGACGCTCTGGAACAGGCTCCTGTCCTTGTTGGTGCTGGCCGGAGCGCCGGCGCGCTCGTAGGAGAATTTCACGGCCGCTGCGTCGAACGGTTCGCCGTTGTGGAATTTCACGCCGGTCGCCAGCTTGAAAGTGTAGGTCTTCAGGTCCGGCGCAACCTCCCAGCTCTGCGCCAGCAAGGGAGCCACCGATCCGTCTTCCTTGATCTTGGTCAGCGTCTCATAGAGGTTGTAGAGGGTAACCTCGCCGATCGCCGCCGCCGCGGCCGTGGTCGGATCGAGGCCCGGCGGCTCCAGGATCATGGCCATGACGACGCTGTCTTTCTTGCCTTGCGCGAAGCCCGTGACCGGCGCCATTGCAACCGCGGCGACCGCGGCCAGCATGGATAGTTTCTTGAACATGCAAGACTCCCCTTGAAAAGACCGAGACAGCCATCTGGCTGCATCGGTCGACCAACCTCAACCCTCCGCCGGCAAGGCCGGCAGCCCCATGATCTTCTCCGCGTGGTGGCACGCCGCGAGATGGCCTGGCCCCACGATACGAAGCACGGGCGCATTTTCCCGGCAATGCAAATCGGCATGCGAACAACGGCTCGCATAGGCGCAACCGGTTGCTGCGGCAGGCTGCGACGCGGCCGCAGGGGCGGCGCGGCGCCGCCGTTCGCCCCCCGGGCGCGCGCGCGGAACCGCCTCCAGCAGCGCGCGCGTGTAGGGATGGGCGCAGCGCTCGAACAGATCCTGCGGGCGTCCGCGCTCGACGATCCTGCCCAGGTAAATCACCGCGATCTCGTCGCACAGATAGTCCACGACGGCCAGATCATGGCTGATCAGGACGTAGGTGAGCCCGAATTCGTCCTGCAGGTCCTGCAGCAGGTTCAGCACCTGCGCCTGCACCGA